>JAYVUH010000404.1:0-19270 GCA_043788115.1 Burkholderiales bacterium | reverse complement strand
CCATACAACGAGGCGAGCAAGCTCGTCATGGTCTGCCCCATCACATCACATCAGGGCACAGCTAGCAGTGCGAATGCAGCCGAAGTACTGCTACCCGCGAACTGCGGCGCAACCGGCGTGGTCATTACGTTTCAATTGCAAACCATTGACTGGCAAGTGCGAAAAGCGAAGCGACTGGGGGGCGTACCCGTCGCGACACTCAAAGCCGTGCAACGTAATCTGAAAATGTGTCTTGGGCTGTAGCGGGAGCAGCTTCGACGGGATACTCGCCGCCCTCTGAGCACAGATAAGTAGGCTTTGCAGGCGACCAATCCCCGGCTAGCGTAACCCTACGGCAGAAATAAAACGGCTCTTTGAGTGAAGAGCCGCGTATTTACGGGTGGCCTGGGGCGGAATGTGCCGATCTCGCCTAAGGGCGATCTCGTCATCGCTCGCGGGGCTCGCGACCGCACTCACTACGTTCGCGCGTCCAAGTGAAGTCCACTGGACTTCGCTTAGTCGAACCAGAGTTGGTTCGCTCCCTGCCCGCAATTCACCAAACAAAAACGCCCCACGAGGGGGCGTTTGTTGTTTGGTGGCTGGGGCTCACTCACATAAGATGACTAAGCATCTGAATGTTCTAATATTTCTCATTAGCTATCCGCCTACTTACCCCCAAAGTTACCCCTAAACATGCGTTGCAGGTTCTATGACGCGGGAAAAGTTTCAAGAACGGAATCTCTCAATGCGACGGCCGAATCCTCATCACTTTGTTTCAATCCCATTAGCAAAGAATGCGATTGGTCGTCCCATTTTCCGGGCTCGACGTCAGGCGAGTGTATGACCGTCAAATGAACGAGGCTGCTACTCGACTCCTCGACTGCGTTGATTGAATTTCCCACATTGAGCTTGGCTAGCCTTGAGGATTTTCGAACCGGATTAATTTTTTGGGCGAGCACACTCCTAACCAATTGAAGCTGAAGTGCAGCATCGGATGGATCGCAATGTTCTAACCAATTGACGGAAATCCCGCCGTCGGTGTCTTTTTCAGTCAAGAGAAAAGCGCCGATTCCGATTTCGCCTGTTTCAGGGTCAACGTGAGATGGCTTGCACCATCGAACGACGTGATCTGTAACCGGAACTTGATCGCCCAACATTAGGCTTGCTCAGAGGCCCATTGCGGGACTGCATATGAGGATAATTCTTGGATGAGCAGCGACGGAGTTGCCTGCCCTGATACGCGAATTTGTAGGTGTGCATGTTCGGGGTTTGGTCGGATCGCCACGTACTTGCACTGACCGTTTGGAAGAAAGTGGATTCCCAAATACTTAGTTCGTTCCTTATTCCGCCATTCTCCGAACAGCCAACCTTTTGGCGTCGCGGTAGTGGACGGTAACCGAAGCCACTTGTTGCTGGCGAGAAAATTCACCATCGTTCTCAGTGACAAAGGGTCTAACCCGGCCTCATAGTCCAGCTTAAAGTCTGCCAATAAATGCGTTAGCCGGTCTGCAAGTCGATCGCGGAAAGGAATGTCTGCGCTGGTCCGCAGGTCGAATAATTCAGCCTCAAAAGCCGAAGTGTCGAGCTTCGCTTTGTCGAACTCCTCGAAGACTGTATGTGATGGATAGCGGTAACTGGCGTTGAGTTGAAAAGGTGATTTAAGTTGATCGTCAGTCAACATGATCACAACAGACCCTGCCAACGCAAGGTAGACAACCTCCGGTGCAAAACTAACTCTGCTAAGGATGCTTCCCAGGGGCGATGTAGCGCCAAAAGCACAAGTCTCAACGACAACGGGTCTGGTCGCGCCAATTGGTCTTGTATTCAGCTCGCCATCCAGCCAGAATCCCGCGCCTTCGCTAGACGACTTAGGCGCATATCGGTTCGACGAGTTACACGCTTGGTCGAGAAATAACGCTGGTTGGGTCATTCTTTACGGCTCCAAAGATCATTCTGCGCAGAGGCGGAAGTTAAGTCCACGAAGCCTTTGACGATCCATTCCCTGGCTACGCCGAACCAAATGTTCACATCTGAGGTTTTTGATGAAGGCGGTAGCGTGTGCCGCGCCGCCAGTTCGAGCTTAAGTACAGTCGCTGATTCTTCCCCGAGTTTTGCCTCATCGAACTTAGCAATCAACTCTCCATTGTTTTCAGGTAAAGGAAACATTGCGGACCAAGAAATCGTTTTTGGCGCGGATAGAAAGCGATTCTTGTCATTCTCCCAATGAAAATCTTTAAGCAATTGACTAGCCATCTCTGTTGCAGTCGCAGCGGGATTTTTGGCGAGGATGTTGATGTAAGCTAACTCAGCAGAAACGAGCTTCATAACGCCGACATCATGCTTTGCAAGAAAAAGTTCAAACCTATTGAGGAGTTCGAAGAACTCATTCGAAATCTCCCCGTAACGTGGATACGCGATGCCCTCTCTGCGACGCCAGTTAAATGTGATCCGATTCGTCTGAAGTTGCAAGAGCTTACTTTGCGTTTGGTCTATAAACCAAATCCTAGGAAGCGGTAGACCTGTCGCTTTGTCTGGGGCGAACGCTGGACCAAAGAATGGTGAAGCGTGTTGAACCTCGGGAAATTGAGCGCGAATCTGATCCCAAAACAATCCAAAGTGAGGGATCGACAGACGGTCAAGCTTTTCGAATTCGAGCCCAATCGCGACTTCTGCTATGGGAGGCTCTTGGAACGAAGGAAACGGAAACTCCATCCTATTAGTTCCTGCTGTTGGTGTTGTTGATTGGACTGCAAAAAACTGACATCGTTTAGGACAACCTCACCCAATGGTTTTACATTATTGCACGGTTGCATCCGAGAGGAGAATGTGCGTTCGCACCCCCCCACCCCCCAAACCTGCGCACGTAAAAATTTGATTGATGCAACGGTCTTCGTGCATACGATCCCAAGGATTTAACCGCCCCTCCCCCTAGTAGTGTTGAGTGTTGCACGCAACTGTTGAGTAACGATTCAACATCACTAACTAGGCAAACTTCGCGGTCTTTCATGAATTAAAGGGGTCGTGGTGAATTGTTTTGCGCGACCTGTTGCATTCATTCGCACACTTGTCTTTCTTTAGTAAAAAAAGAAAGCCGCCAATAACGCCGGCGTCGTGGGCGCTGCTGATTTAGCCGCTGCATTGAAAGGCGAGTGAGCTTGTCTGGTGGCCTGTGGCGGAATGTGTCGGTCTCGCCTTACGGCGATACCGCCATCCCGCGCTGCGGGACCGCACTCGCTTGGCTCGCGCGTCCAAGCGAAGTCCACTGGACTTCGCTTAGTCGAACCAAGGGTGGTTTGCTCCCTGCTCCATCCACAAATTGAAAAACCCACGCAAGGTGGGCTTTTCAATTTGGTGGCCTGGGGCGGAATCGAACCACCGACACAAGGATTTTCAATCCTCTGCTCTACCGACTGAGCTACCAGGCCATTGTCGGTTTTTCCAGACGCATACGATTACGCGGAAAGCCGATGATTATACGGTCAATCGAGCCCGATTCCAAGTCGGAGAATTTGGCAAATCTCGGCGCTTGCCCGCCAGATCAGCCGGCGGCCCCGTCTACTTTTTCTGTTTGGCGATGATTTGTTCTTTGATCTCGGCGTAGGCCTTTTCGGTCATCACTTTCTTCTTTACTAGGTCATCCTTCCCGCTGTAGGGGCGGGACTTGATGATTTTCTTGGCGGTGACATCGCCGACGCCCTTGAGGGTCATCAGGGTTTTCTCGTCAGCGGTGTTGATATCGATGAGTTCTGCTTTGGCAGCTGGCGCTTCTTTGGCGGCTGGCGCGGGGGCAGCGGCTTTTGGCGCATCAGCCTTTTGCGCATATGCACTACCCGCAAGCGCAAGCGCGGCTGCGGCGAAGATCAGGTTCAGCGTTTTCATGGGTGCGTTCCTTGTAATTGAGGGCATTGTCCAGCGTGGCCGAGGAGACCGTGGGACACAGTCATTACAGCACAAGTCCGCGCGAGAGGCGCTGGTGAGATGCCAAATTCGCTGCCCGAAAATCGGCGGTGCACGATTGCAGACTTCGCTAACATGTCCGACATGAACACCGCCCTCTCACGAAGACTACCCACCAACGACGCCATGTGGCGTGCCTTTGCCGCCCGCGACGCCACGTTTGATGGCGTGTTTATGACTGGCGTCACGACGACGGGCATTTTTTGCCGCGCGGTTTGCTCGGCGCGCAAACCGAAGCGCGAGAACGTGCTGTTCTTTGCCACCGCAGACGAAGCGATGTACGCCGGTTTTCGTGCATGTCTGCGGTGCAAGCCGATGGCACGCGCCGGTGACAAACCGGAGCTGATTGATCGACTTGTGAAATTGATTGATAACGAAGTTGATGGCCGTGTTCGCGAAGCAGATTTATTGAAGGTCGGAATTGATCCGTCCACCGCGCGCCGCCAATTCAAACGCTACTTTGGCATGACCTTTCATGCTTACAGTCGCGCTCGGCGGATGGGTGCCGCATTGGCGGTGGTACGCACGGCAAAAACACAAGGAAAGGAAAACAGCGTGCTCGATCAACAACTCGACGCCGGGTTTGATTCACCCAGCGGTTATCGTGAAGCGTTCAATCGATTGTTTGGAGTGCGTCCGTCGAAAGCCAGTGACGTTGCCCTGATGTATTCGCGCTGGCTGGAGACGCCGCTTGGCCCCATGCTGGCCATTGCCGACGATTCGGGTATTCAGGTGCTCGACTTTGTGAATCGGCGCGGTCTGGAACGGGAAATTGGGCGGCTGCGCGCCCGCGCAAAATGCGTCATCGTGCCCGGCGGTCATCGCCATCTTGATCATGCGGAGAAGGAAATTGCCGAGTACTACAGCGGGCGGCGTAAGTTATTCAGTCTTCGGCTTGCCGAGCGGGGCACGCCGTTTCAGAAAAACGTTTGGGCGGCGTTGTTGCGTATTCCGGCGGGAGAGACGCGCTCGTATGCGGAAATTGCGCGATCGTTGGGACAGCCGACGGCCGTGCGTGCGGTGGCGCGCGCTAACGGAGACAACTACCGCTCGATTGTGATCCCGTGCCATCGTGTGATCGGCTCGGACGGCACGCTGACCGGTTACGGTGGAGGGCTGGCGCGCAAGCAGTGGTTGTTGGATTTTGAGCGAAACGCTTTGGCCATCCAAAATGATTAAGGCGCGCGTCAGGCAACGACGTCAGCAATCACTTTTTTAGCCACCTCTGCAGAGGTGTAACGAGATGCAGGTTCCTTGGCGAGCAAACGCTGCATGACGGGCTGGAATGCCGCAAATTGTTCAGGCAGCATCGGAACCGCCGCGTTGACGTGCATACCCATGATCTCGACGGAGGTCGCCGCCAGATAAGGCGGCTTTCCGGTAAGCATTTCAAATAGCAGCACACCGAGGGCATAGAGGTCGCTGCGCGCGTCTAACGGGCTGGCTGTCGCTTGCTCGGGGCTCATGTAATAGGGCGTGCCCAGTGCAATATTGTTCTGTGTAAGCGCCAGGCCCGAGCCGATCTGCTTAGCAATGCCAAAGTCGGCAAGCACTGCCACTCCCGTCATGCGCATGAGGATATTAGCCGGCTTAAGATCCCGGTGAATGATGCCGGCGCTGTGAATGGCCGATAGCGCGGCGGCAATCTGGCATGCATATTTTTGCGCGCGTTGCGGTGTCATGCCCGCTTCGATGTCCAAGCGTAAATCACCCCCAGCTAGATACTCCATGCCGATGTAGAGATAGTTCTCAACCAAGCCGTGCTCAAACACACGCGCCACGTTGGGGTGCGAAATTTTTACTAGCATCGAGTACTCAGTCAGGAAGCGGTTGATGACTTCGCGCTGCTCGCCAAAGTGGTCGGGCAACCGTAAGAGCTTCAAGGCGTGCTGCTGGTCGCTATGCAAATGTGTGGCGAGTAGTACTTTAGAGCTGGCACCCTCGCCGAGCGTGCGTAGAATTTGATAGCCTGGGACGATCACCGCATCGCCACTGGAAGTGGTCGGCGTGCGGCCGACAGCCGGGTGCATGCCGGTTCGATTAACACGGTCAGCCAAACGTGAGGTCACCGCTTCACTTACCTGCGCGCTGGTGAACGGCTTGATCAGGAAGTCGCAGGCACCGACATTCATCGCGCGCTTAAACAGTGCCGGATCTTCCGTGCTCGAAATAAAAATCACTTCGGGCTGTCCGAGGGTTGGCGTCATGCGTACCGAACGAATGAAACTGAACCCGTCCATGCCCGGCATGTTGATGTCGGTAAGAATCATGTCGAACACGCGCGACCGAATCAGCGCGAGCGCTGCTTCGCCACTCGGCGCGACCACAACGTCAAACTGGCGCGCGCGCAGCGCGCGCGCGATCACCTCGCGAACAAGGTCCTCGTCTTCAACCACCAGTACGCTATGCACAACGACAACTTGTTATTCTTTTGCCCATGTGTCGAATGATATAGGTGGAATGGTCGTTGCAAAAGAAAAGCCCCGCCAAGGCGGGGCTTTTTTTGCGAACGTTGCTGCTGGGGACATTACATGTCCATGCCGCCCATGCCGCCCATTCCACCCATGCCGCCACCCATACCACCGCCAGCGGAGTCGTCCTTCGGCAACTCTGCCACCATCGCATCGGTGGTTAACATCAGAGAGGCAACCGACGCTGCATTTTGCAATGCATAGCGGGTAACTTTGGTTGGGTCTAGAACGCCGAGTTCGACCAGGTCGCCGTACTCGCCGGTGGCCGCGTTGTAGCCAAAGTTGCCCTTGCCTTCAACGACTTTATTCACCACAACCGATGGCTCGTCGCCAGCGTTTTGCGCGATCATGCGAAGTGGCTCTTCAATGGCGCGCAGGATGATCTTGATGCCAGCGTCTTGCTCGACGTTGTCACCTTTGATCTTGCCGGCATTGGTGCGTGCGCGCAAGAATGCCACGCCGCCACCCGCCACGATACCTTCTTCGACGGCTGCACGGGTTGCGTGCAGCGCATCTTCAACGCGGGCTTTCTTTTCTTTCATTTCGACTTCGGTCGCGGCACCGACGCGAATCACTGCAACACCGCCAGCCAGCTTGGCCACGCGCTCTTGCAATTTTTCTTTGTCGTAATCGCTGGTCGCGTCGTCGATTTGCTTGCGAACGGTCGCAACACGCGCCTTGATGGCTTCCTGATCACCAGCGCCGTCGATGATGGTGGTGTTCTCTTTGCCCACTTCGATTTTCTTGGCGCGGCCCAAATCCTTCAACGCCACGTTCTCAAGTTTCAGACCGAGTTCTTCAGCGATCACGGTACCGCCGGTGAGAATCGCGATGTCTTCGAGCATGGCTTTACGACGATCGCCAAATCCAGGCGCCTTGACGGCGGTAGTTTTGAGAATGCCGCGGATGTTGTTGACGACCAGTGTGGCCAGCGCTTCGCCATCGACATCTTCAGCGATGATGAGCAACGGACGACCGGCTTTGGCTACTTGCTCGAGCAACGGCAACAGATCGCGGATGTTCGAGATCTTTTTGTCGTGCAACAGGATAAACGGCTCGTCCAGATTGGCGACTTGCTTGTCCGGGTTGTTGATGAAGTACGGGCTGAGGTAACCGCGGTCAAACTGCATACCTTCGACGATGTCGAGTTCGTTTTCGAGCGACTTGCCGTCTTCAACCGTGATCACGCCTTCTTTGCCGACTTTTTCCATTGCCTTGGCAATGATGTCGCCGATGTTGGCGTCAGAGTTGGCGGAGATCGCGCCGACTTGGGCGATTTCTTTGTTAGTCGTGGTTGGCTTGGAGATCTTTTTCAGTTCGGCGACGATGGCGATAACCGCCTTGTCGATGCCGCGCTTCAAGTCCATCGGGTTCATGCCGGCGGCAACGTACTTCATGCCTTCGACAACGATCGCTTGCGCCAACACGGTGGCGGTGGTGGTGCCATCGCCAGCGACATCGGAGGTCTTGGAAGCAACTTCCTTAACCATCTGTGCGCCCATGTTCTCGAACTTGTCCTTCAGTTCGATTTCCTTGGCAACAGACACACCGTCCTTGGTGATGGTTGGGGCGCCGAACGAGCGCTCCAGCACAACGTTACGGCCTTTCGGGCCGAGGGTGACTTTGACTGCATTGGCGAGAACGTTCACGCCGTGGACCATGCGAACGCGCGCATCGCCACCAAATTTGACTTCTTTAGCTGCCATGATGAATACCTCGTATCAATTTAGAAATTAGGTGCCGCAATGCTGATGCGACAAGTTCGAAGTGGGCTTGTTGGTAGGGAAAGCGAGTCGTTGGCTCTCAGGCAAGGCGCGAAACAAATGTCGACGCGACGTGTACATAGAAGTACACAAGCTAGAAATTTGTTGAGCAACGCCGCATGAGAGTCAGCGGCGACGCTTTACTTGCCAACAACGGCCATGATGTCTTCTTCGCGCATGACTAGCAGCTCCTCGCCGTCAACCTTAACGGTGGTGCCGGAGTACTTGCCGAACAAAACCTTGTCGCCAACTTTGACGTCGACCGGCGACAGCTTGCCGTCTTCGTTCTTCTTGCCCGGGCCGATAGCCAAGACTTCACCTTGATCCGGCTTTTCCGCAACGGTGTCAGGAATAACGATACCCGAGGCAGTTTTCCGTTCTTCTTCAAGACGCTTGACGATCACACGATCGTGCAGGGGGCGCAATTTCATAACTCACTCCTAGTGGTTGGTTGAAACGAAAGCAAATCCGGTTGGCGATCGGTCGGAAACGTCAGACCGTATGCGCAGTGCTTGAATTGAGGTGCAACCGGCAACCGCGAGCCGTTAGCACTCAAGCCCGACGAGTGCTAATTATAGCAACGAAGTTGCGGATTTCAAGGTGGCGGTGGGCGTAAGATTGGAAACGAGGTTGCAATGTGAGTGCACACTTGTGTTTTACCGGCTCACTGGCACCGCACGCATTCAGGTATGCTCGTGCAACGAGTTAACCCCCAGCGCCCTCGCCGACCCGCATTCAGCCGCCACCAATGCCCCGTCCCTGCATTCGTCAAGTCTTAGCCGCCGCTGCATGGTTCGTCTTGCAAACGTCGTCGCCTGTTTTCGCCCAGTCTGCAAATACGGTCCCGCACAGCGAAGCGCAGAAAATCTCGGTTTCCGGCCTCAGTGCCCCCGCCCAAATCCTCGTCGACAAATGGGGTGTGCCGCACATTTACGCGGCCAATACCGACGACGTGTTCTTCGCGCAAGGCTTTAATGCGGCGCGCGATCGGCTGTTTCAAATCGATCTGTGGCGCCGCCGTGGGCTCGGCAAACTCTCGTCCGTGTTTGGTGCCAACTTCATTGAACAGGACCGCGCCGCCCGTTTGTTTTTGTATCGCGGTGATATGAACAGGGAATGGCAGGCCTACGGTAAGAACGCGCAGCGCATCGCCACGCGTTTTGTTGCCGGGGTAAATGCGTACATCGACTACATTGGCCGCGAGCCATCGAAACTGCCGTTCGAATTCGGCTATTTCGGCTATGCACCAGAGAAGTGGCAAGCCGAAGACGTGGTGCGGATTCGAAGTCACGGTCTGACGCGCAACCTGCCCTCGGAGTTTTCGCGCGCATTCATCACCTGCAAGAGTGATCTCAAGTCAGATGAAGTGCGAAGTGGTTTGTCGCCGAAGTGGGAAAGCAAAATTCCGGAGGGGCTCGATCCTTGTATCCCGCCGGAAGTGATGCGCGTCTTCTCGCTCGCCACGCAGGGCGTGCAGGTCGGAGGTCGCGAGGCCCAACGCGCCGCCAACGACGCACCGCTCATGGTCGGCGGCGCGGACGCAGTGCAACCGCTGGAAGGAAGTAACGCTTGGGTGGTATCGCCCGCCAAATCGGCAACCGGCCGACCCATCTTAGCCAGCGATCCGCACCGCAGCTACTCGACGCCATCGCTGCGCTACATCGTGCACCTGAGCGCGCCGGGTCTCGACGTGATCGGCGGCGGCGAACCATCGCTTCCCGGCGTGTCCATCGGCCACAACGGCACGATTGCCTTCGGACTCACCATCTTTGCCATTGATCAAGAAGACCTATATGTCTATGAGTTAAATCCGGCCAACTCGACCGAGTATCGTTATCAGGGCAAATGGGAGCGCATGCGTACCATGTTCGAATCCATCCCCGTCGCCAGTCGCGGAGCCGCGCAGGTCGAATTAATGTTTACGCGCCACGGCCCGGTGACGCACATTGATCGCACCAAGAACCGCGCTTATGCGGTGCGCTCCGGCTGGTTCGAGCCGGGCACAGCACCCTACTTCGGCAGCATCGACTATATGTACGCCAAGAACTTCAAGGATTTCAAACGTGCGATGGCCAACTGGGGAGCGCCGAGCGAAAACCAACTCTATGCGGACGTGGCGGGCAACATCGGTTGGGTCACCGGTGGATTGGCACCGATTCGCAAGAACTGGGATGGTCTGTTGCCTGTGCCGGGCGATGGCCGCTACGAGTGGGCAGGTTTTTGGCGAGGAGATCAACTGCCGTCGTTTGCGAATCCGAGTGAGGGCTGGATCGCCTCGTCCAACGAGCAAAATTTGCCCACCGCGTATCCCTACCGCGAACGCAAGCTCGGCTTTGAGTGGTCGCCCGGCTCGCGCTATCGCCGCGTCGCCGAGATGTTGACCGCATTACCGAAGGTCAGTATCGAAGACTCGATGCGTATGCAAAACGATGTGCTGTCTGTCCCCGCGCGCCGATTACAGGCTGTGTTGAAGGGGCTAGCGCTGAACGATGTGCGTGCCAAAGCAGCAAGCAAGATGTTGCTCGACTGGAACCTACTGATGACCGGAGACTCCGGCAGTGCCGCGCTATTCGAAGTTTGGTGGTCGCGGCATCTTGGTGCCGCGTTCAAGGATGCAGTGCTGCCGCGCGCGGCGGCGATGCTGATTCGTACGGCCGACACCGAAGTGCTGCTCGATTCGATGGAGCGACCGGATGCGCTGCTGGGAAGTAGTGCCATCGCAAAACGCAACGAGATCATCGAAAAGAGTCTGTCTCTCGCGTGGGCAGACATGGAAAAGCTCGGCGGTGCAGAGCCATCGACATGGCAGTGGGGCAAGCTGCATCACAGCCTGCAAGCGCACACGCTCGCCAGCGCCGCAGACGAGGCGACCAAGGCTCGGCTCAATGTCGGGCCATTTCCGAAACAGGGGGGCAGTGATACGGTCAATCTGTCGAGCTATGATCCGACCACGTTTCGTCAGGTCGGCGGGCCTTCCTTCAGAGTCGTGATGGATGTCGGCAACTGGGACAATTCACGCGCCATGAATACCCCTGGGCAGTCGGGCGACCCGGCCAGTCCGCACTATCGCGACCTCGCGCCAATGTGGCTCAAGGGCGACTATTTCCCGCTGCTGTACACACGCGCCAAGGTGGAGGCGGCCACGGTACGGCGAATTGAGCTGGTGCCAACGAAGTAGCGGCGCATGCTTTGCGACGCTCTGTGCTTCCGAGTCGCGGCAAATCCCCCTCGATCCCCCCTTCGGCACGCTCAGGACAGGCTCTTTTCCAAAGGGGAAGTCGTTGTCTGCGTTCGTCCGTCTGACCGACAGGACGAGGCACACGAATACCCTGATCGAGTGCAACTCCTCCCTTTGGAAACGAGCCTGTCCTGAGCGTGCCGAAGGACAAGTTGGGAGGGATTTGAAACGGTTGAAATTGCGTTGGGGCGGGGTGACCCAACCGCGCCGAACCGCGCTGATTTAATTGATCGGACGACTACGCCATCACTGCGCCCGCATTCGTCGTATTCCGAAACGCCGGCATTTGCCGATACGTAAACCCACGCCAGACCCACTCCATCGGCCCGTACTTAAACCGCGCCAGCCACCAGTGACTAAACGCGACCTGTAGTGCGTACACCACCAGCACCAACAGAAACTGCTGCGCGCGCGGCATGCCCCAGTGGCCGAGTGCGAAGCCATAAAAATAGATTGCGCAAATGATCGATTGCGTCAGGTAGTTGGTGAGCGCCATACGTCCCAGTGGCGCGAGGATACGGATGCGCGAGAAGAAAGTGTTGCTGTGAAGCACCACCACCACCAGCCCCACATATCCCAAGCACGCGGGAAGGTTGCCGATCATCAAGAGTCCGCGTGCAATGCCCCAGCCATCCGTTCGATCGCCGGGCGTGTGTGACATCGCAATCGCGCTACCGAGCAAACCGATACCGATGCCAATGGGTAAACCATAGAGCGCGAGCTTCCGAAAGAATGGCAGATGCGCACGGGTGTTTTCCATCACTCCGGAGCGCACGAACCAAACGCCCAACAAGAACATACCGATCAATACGATGCCAAACCCCGCGTCACCTGCCGCTTTCTCAAGAAACTTGCGCGCGCGCCATTCCACGGTCGCGAGGTAGCTGCCGGTGGTAAATAGTTTTAGCTCTCTAGCCTTCTCGGCCGCATTCTCAGCGAGATTCTTCGCGCGCTCGGCCTTTGCTTCTGCCGCGCGCTCGGCTTTGGTCTTCTTTGGTTTGTCCTTCTTGGCGTCAGCGGTGGTCGGCGCTTTGTCGGCCGCCTTTTCAGTCGATGCGGCGACAACCGGGCCACCGACTTTCGCAGCGAGAGCTGCTGGTTCCGCAACGGCTTTCGGTGCCTCCTTCTTCGCGACGACTTGTTCGGCCCCGGGTGGAACGACGGTGGGGTCGGGTCCGAAGTACTGACTCAACCCGCCAGCGGTCATGGCGAACGCGGCGAACATATAGGCGCTCACGGCCATGCGCACGCTGCGTAATTCAATCGGATCGTAATACTTCCACGACAGCCAGCCGGTGATGAATACCATCGGTCCGAAAAAGGAAAGTGGCATACGCGGACCGGTCGGCCCGTCGGGGAGTAACCAAAACACCATAGCGGCGATCGACAAGGCCACACCGATGAGCATCATGATGAAGCTGAACAACGGGATCGACAGGCCGAGGCGCGTAAAGCGTTTATCGCTACGCAAATAGAGCGCGAACAAGCCCGCCATCACGAGACCCGCTAGCACCGCGAAAAAACCGTCCAAATCGGGGATGAATCCGAGGCCGAGTAACACGCCGCAGCCAATCAAAATGGGCTTCGGCTTGCCGTACATCACAATCAACAGCCCGAGGGCGGCGACCGCGTAGCTGAACAGGATGTCGCCTTCCCAAATGAAGATGTAGTGTAGTGCGCCAAATACTGCCAACGCCAAAATGCGCCGCAGATACACCTGCTTGAATTCGCGCCCGGCGCGCTCCGCTCGAACTAGCATCACCGCGAAACCCATACCGAACAACAGCGAGAAGATCGTCCAGAACTTGCCTTGCACGAAATAATTAATGAACCAGCTCGCCAACCAGTCCAGTCCGGTTAGCCCGTGCGGCATGCCTTCGTTAAAACTGCCGAAGGTCCGGTTGAAGAACTCGATGTTCATCAAGAAAATGCCGATCAGGGCAAAGCCGCGCACCACGTCGAGCGCTTCGATGCGTTGATTGGCGGCGACTGGTGCGAACGCAGCCGGCGCGGGCGCGCCTGGAGCGCCTTCGATTGGTGCTTGCATTTGAATCTCCCTGTTGCGTGTTTTGCACGCTTATGCTGTTGGCTGGGCTGCAGTGTCAATGTAGCAGATACTGCGCGGTGAGTCTGACGTGGTGGTGGCCCTACCACCAGCATTGGCTGACGAAACGCGGAAATCGTCGCATCAGCCGTTACATCGCCCGCACGGCGCGCCGCAACCTTGGAAATGGAATGGCGTGGAGGCGGCTCTGGGGTCTTGAACGTGGTGATTGATTGTCACGCCCCCAACAGCGAACACCGTGACGGTTTGCAGGAGCGCCCATGTCAGCATTCAGATACCCGGTAGCGGTCAATGTTGGCGACGGCCGCCCAGACTGAAACCCTCCATCTACCCAGAACCATTTGTATCAAGAATGGCTGGCCGCGAGAAGCGCACCCTGGGAGACCTATTCGGGCTCGCCAACTTCGGTGTGAATCTAACCCGGCTCGCGCCCGGTGCCACCTCGGCGCGACGTCACGCCCACGCCAAGCAGGATGAATTTATCTATGTGCTTGAGGGTTCCCCCATGCTTGTGACTGATGAGGGAAAGACGGCGTTATCGCCGGGCATGTGTGCCGGGTTTAAGTCGGGAAGCGGCAACGCGCACTGCCTCCTGAACGAGAGCGGCTGACCTCTTGTGCCTCGAGGTCGGCGATCGCACTACCGGGGATTCGGCGAGCTATCCCGACGACGACCTTCTGGCGGCGTTCATCGAAGGCGGCCGGCGGTTCACGCACAAGGACGGATCGCCGTACTGACCGCTTTATCAAGTATCCAATTGGCGGGTAGTTTCAAGCAAAAAGTGCTGAAACTGCCCGCCAATAGGCGAGTTTGGATTTCGATTCGGCGGCGCCCCGACGCCACTTTCCAACGCTGTGATACATTCGCTCAGTCATGCGTTCCGAGACCTTCGAACATCTGATCGACTCAATCCACCGCCGCAACGGCCGCCATGATTCCCGCAGCGACCGCGCCATCAATATGCTCGCAGATCGAGGACACATCACCATGCCCAAGCCCTTGTCTTTGGGTCAAGCGCTGGGGTACGTTAGGGAAGCTCTGATTAAGTCCATTTCGTCGTTTCGGTCTTGTCAAATGAGGTTGTTGCTCACATAAAAATATCTCCTTGCATATCAAATATATGCGGCGTCAATATTTTCATATTCGCGCCTAGCCTGACTTAGAACTGAACTTAATCAGAGCTTCCTTAGTTGATAAATTTGATACGCCGAGGATTACGAACGGTGAGTTTGAGCGTCAACGCGAAGCACGGTAGCGCCGTACCGGATGGTACGATTTCCTAGCGCAATGGAGAATTGACATGGCAACACTCGCAAAGAACACGATTTGCCTTTGGTACGATGGCGACGCCGAAGATGCGGCGCGGTTTTACGCCGATACCTTTCCCGACTCGTCCGTCGGCGCGGTACACCGTGCGCCGGGAGACTTTCCGTTCGGGAAGGCAGGAGATGTATTGACGGTCTGGTTCACCGTGATGGGCATCCCGTGTCTCGGACTCAATGGCGGACCGTCTTGCAAACACAACGAAGCGTTCTCGTTTCAGGTCGCGACTGTGGACCAAGTTGAAACAGATCGCTATTGGAACGCGATTGTCGGCAATGGCGGACAGGAAAGCGCGTGCGGTTGGTGCAAGGACAAATGGGGCTTGTCGTGGCAGATCACGCCGCAGGCCCTGACGGCAGCGATTAGCGATCCCGATCCCGCTGCCGCCAAGCGCGCGTTCAACGCGATGATGACGATGAGAAAGATCGACATCGCTGCACTCGAAGCGGCGCGTCTTGGGTTGGCAGCGGATGGTCAGGTTCGTCAGTAATGCGGATCTCGCGTTTAAAACGCGTGCGGACAGTCACCCCAAAAGTGGGGTGACATCTGACCATAATCAGCAGACCACATGAAGTAACTGGCCCTCGTCTCACGCTCAATAAAAAGTATTCGGCATGCTGGTTGATAGATTTGGAACACGCATGCATGGCGACGCGCTATCGCCGAATTCCTAGCGCAAACATCTAACCCTTACGGCTAACCACAATGAAAGCCACAATCATGTTCAAGATAATCACAAATCTGCTGGCGTTCATGACGATAGGGACTGCGAGCGCGGCTCCCATCACGTACAACATCGACCCAACACACACTTACCCAAGTTTCGAAGCCGATCACATGGGCATTTCGGTTTGGCGCGGCAAGCTGAACAAGACCACAGGCAAGGTCACCATGGATAAGGTCAACGGAGCAGGCACGGTTGATCTCGTCATCGATCTATCGAGCATCGATTTTGGTCTTGAGGCGATGAACGCGTGGGCAAAAAGCGAAAAGTTCTTTGATGTTGTCAAGAACCCAAGCGCGACGTACAAAGGCCGACTCGCAGGTTTTGTCAGCGGCGCACCAACAAAGGTGAACGGCGAACTAAGCCTGCACGGTGTAATCAAGCCGGTGACAATGACGATTGGCACGTTCAAGTGTATTCCGCATCCGCTCTTCAAGCGTGAGTTGTGCGGTGCCGATGCAACCGCAACATTCAATCGGGCTGACTTCGGTCTTGATGCTGGCAAGGACTGGGGCTTCAAGATGGATGTCGCGCTCCGCATTCAGGTCGAAGCGTTACAGGCCGAATAAATTTCAATCGCGAAGCGAGAGGCGAAACATGATGACAACCGGAACCGTTCAGCTGCACCGTGTACTGCGCGCCAGCCCTGAAAAAATCTATCGCGCCTTTTTGGAGGCCGATGCCATGGCCAAATGGATACCGCCGTATGGATTCACTTGCAAAGTGCATCACATGGACGCACGCGTCGGGGGCAACTTCAAAATGTCCTTCACGAATTTCGGCAGTGGTCAGCAACATTCGTTTGGCGGCGAGTATTTGGAACTCAAGCCGAATGAAACCATTTGCTATACGGACAAGTTTGACGACCCCAACCTGCCGGGCGAGCTGCTGGTCACGGTGAGCTTGAAAGCGGTCTCCTGCGGCACTGATTTGCACATCGTGCAGTCCGGCATTCCGGCGGCGATCCCAGTCGAGATGTGCTATCTCGGTTGGCAAGAATCACTCGCGCAACTCGCCACCTTGGTTGAGCCGAATATTCCGGGGTAGGTCTTGCGCTGGCTTAAACACTTTAGGAGAACGCATGTTTGACCACGTCAAATTTGGCGTCAGCGACTATGCCGCGAGCAAAGCGTTCTTCCTCAAGGCACTCGAACCGCTCGGCGTAACCGTTGTCTCGGAGTGGCCACCGAACGGTGTCGAGCTTAGCCAACCAAAGGGTAAGGTTTCACTTTGCCTTTACCAAACCGACGAGAAGCCGGCGCACCTTCACTTGGCGTTCACGGCCGAGACTCGGAACCAAGTCGACGCCTTTTATCGCGCGGCGCTGGCGGCAGGCGGCAAGGACAACGGCGCACCAGGTCTACGCCCGCAATACACCGGGAACTACTATGCCGCTTTTGTCATTGGTCCAGACGGGCACAACATCGAAGCGGTTTGCCACGAGTCCGAGGAATGACTTCAGAGTAAGGCGTCAGGCCGGTATCACAGGGATTTGCGCCGTTCTGAGACATGAACGACGCACCCAGCAATGTACGGGATCAGACACCGTGTTGGCGCTGGCGATAAATCCAAACGAGATTGCACAGGTGTTCGCGAACATCAACCGATTCGCGACGGCAGATCGGGGATTCATGCTCTAGCCAGAGTTGGCTGCCGCAAGGTGGATAGTGAAAGTGTCCAGTTGACGGGCAGTTTCAAGCTAAAAGTGCTGAAACTACCCGCCAATAGGCGAGTTTTAACTTAGGCTCCGCTGTACGCGAAGCGACACTTTCTGCTGGTGTGATACATTTGTTCGGTCATGCAAAAGTCGACCGGAAAACACCCAGCCTCAAACGCGGAACTCGTTCAACGATCGCTAAAAAGCGTGTGGCACCCTTGCACGCAGATGAAACACCATGAGAGTTTTCCGCTGGTGCCGATCGCCTCCGCCAACGGCATTTGGCTAACCGATGTTGAGGGCAAACGCTATCTCGATGCAGTATCAAGCTGGTGGGTGAATCTATTTGGTCACGCCAATCCGCGGATCAACACCGCGATCAAGCAACAACTAGATACGCTGGAGCACGCCATGCTGGCCGGCTTTACGCACGAGCCCGCCGTGCAACTTGCCGAACGTTTGGGTGAACTGACGGGGCTCGGTCACGCCTTCTTCGCCAGCGACGGCGCATCGGCGGTCGAAATCGCGTTGAAGATGAGCTTTCATTATTGGCGCAACACCGGCCAGCCGACCAAAACAAAGTTTGTATCGCTCGAAGGCAGCTACCACGGTGAAACGTTGGGCGCGCTATCAGTCACCGACGTGGCGATTTTTCGGGATGCGTATGCACCGTTGTTGAACAATAATATTCTGGTGCCGTTTCCGTGCGCGCCAAATGAGGTGATCGACAACGACGACTTTCCCTGCTGCGTCACTTGCGCAGACGCCGCCGCAGACGCCCTCGAAGCCTTGCTCGCAGCACGACATCAAGAGATCGCAGCATTTATCGTCGAACCACTGGTGCAAGGCGCGGCGGGCATGCGCATGTATCACCCGGCCTATCTGCGGCGCGCGCGTGAGCTTTGCACGAAGTACGGCGTACACCTGATCGCTGACGAAATCATGACAGGCTTCGGCCGTACCGGAACCATGTTCGCTTGGGAGCAGGTATCGACCGCGCCTGAAATGAGGCCTGACTTCATGTGTCTGTCAAAAGGCATTACTGGCGGCTATCTGCCGCTGTCGTGCGTACTGACGATCGACCGGATTTACGCAGCGTTCTACGACGACAGTGTCGCTCGCGCTTTCCTGCATTCGCATTCCTACACGGGCTCGGCGCTCGCCTGTCGCGCGGCGCTGGCGACGCTGGATATTTTTGACGACGACGAGGTCATCGCCGACAACCGCGACAAGGCGGCTCGCTTCACCAGGCTGACGCTGCCGCTGAAACAACACCCGCGTGTGAAAGCGTTTCGATATCTCGGCATGATCTGGGCGTTCGCGGTCGATTACACAGGCGAGAATTTCGCGAAGAAGCTTTTTGCCGCCGGGCTTCGGCGCGGTGTGTTGCTGCGCCCCATTGGTAACACCGTGTATTTCATGCCGCCTTATGTCATCGATGATGAATCGTTTGCGATGCTGGTGCGCGAGACGCTCGCGGCGATCAATGAGGTGGCCGCGTGACCACGAGTCAGCTTTGTAGGATGCTGTGCTCTTCAGCGCTGTTGTTGCTCGCGCAGCTGGCGCTGTCGCAACCGCAGCCACAGCCGCAACCACTCAGCCAGACTAAGCCGGGGCTGCCACCCACGGTCATTGAGGCACTCAATCGCGCCCAAGTGTCTCCCGAAGGTGTGGCGGTATTGGTCAAGCAAGTCGGTGCGAAGGAAGTTATCCTCGCGCAGAACATCGACCGATCGATGAACCCCGCGTCGGTGATGAAGCTTGTCACGACCTACGCCGGGCTGGAATTGCTCGGTCCGACCTACACGTGGAAGACCGACGTGTTGATTGCGGGTGAGTTGCGCGGCGGCACACTTAATGGCGACTTGGTGTTGCGCGGCAATGGTGACCCCAAGCTGACGGTTGAGCGATTCTGGCTGTTCATACGACACTTGCGCGCGCGCGGCCTGCGCAGCATCAATGGCGATTTAATTCTGGATAAGTCATTCTTCGGCGCGGTGGACGCTGATCCGTCGAAGTTCGACGGTGAAGCCATGCGTGCCTATAACGTCGGCCCCGACGCATTGCTGGTGAACTTCAAGACCGTGCGATTC
>JAYVUH010000403.1:0-13046 GCA_043788115.1 Burkholderiales bacterium | reverse complement strand
GGTGACAACGCTCGCGGCATTCGTCGATGCCGTTGTCCACGCAATGCCGGAACGGACATACCTGATGGGCTGGTCGTTGGGTGGCCATACGGCATTGGCGCTGGCGGCACGCTATCCGGCACGCGTAGATCGCCTCGTGACGATTTGCTGCACACCGCGTTTTATTGCCACCGACGATTGGCCGCAGGGCAAAAAGGCCGAGGTACTTGCTGCTTTTGCCAGCCGTCTCTCCACCAACTACTCGGCTACCATTCGCAATTTTCTGGCGTTGCAGGCGCTCAACCAACCCGAGATGCGCGACGTCATCAAGACCTTGTACGAGGCGGTAGAAACGCATGGAGCGCCGGCAGTTGACAGCCTCGCGGCAGCGCTGGAGATCCTCAAGGTCAGCGACATACGCGAGCTCATTCCGAACATCGCTCATCCGACGCTGGTAGTACAGGGTGATCACGATGCGCTGACTTCGGTGGCGACGGCGGAGTGGCTCGCGGCTGCGCTCCCGAATAGTACCTATTGCCTGATCGAACACGCGGCGCACGCGCCGTTTCTGTCTCATCGCGCTGCGTTTATTGATCACATCTTTTCCTTTCTGGCACCATGACTCCGACCTCGCCACGCACCTCGCCACGCAAAAACAGCGCACTGCCCGCCGCCCGGGAGGTACGCCGTTCGTTCGACCGCGCCGCACACAGCTACGATGAAAACGCATTTTTGCAACGCGAGATCGCCGATCGATTGTTCGAGCGGCTCGACTACATCAAGCTCTCACCGAAGCGTGTGCTTGAACTCGGCTGTGGCACCGGTTACGCGACTAAGAAGCTGCGCGCGCGCTTCGCCGAAGCGGATTTGCTTGCGCTCGACTTGGCTCCTGGCATGTGCGCGTTTGCACGGCAAAAGCTGCCTGCGCAATCGTTACTGAAACGTCTGTTCGGCAATGCCGTGCGTACCGAGTTCATCTGCGCGGACGCCGAATCGATTCCGCTCTCCAATGAGAGTGTTGAACTGATCGTCTCCAATCTCACCTTGCAGTGGTGCGACGTGGAACAGGTTGCCCGGGAGACTGCAAGGGTGTTGAAACCCGAAGGTTTGTTCATGTTCACCAGCTTCGGTCCGGACACGCTCAAGGAATTGCGAGCTGCGTTTCGCGCCATCGACGACAAGCCACATGTCAATACGTTTGTGGATATGCACGACGTTGGCGACATGCTGCTCGCGGCCAGCTTCGCCGACCCGGTAATGGATCAGGAGGTGATCACCATCACCTACACCGAGCTCAAAACGCTGCTGCGTGAAATCAAGGGCATCGGCGCGCACAACGTGCTGCCGGACCGTGACGGCGGATTAATGGGCCGCGGGCGCTGGCGCGAGTTGGTCGCCGCGTACGACCGTTTCCGCCGCGACGGAAAAATACCGGCCACTTACGAAGTCGTCTATGGGCATGCATGGAAGCCGGCCTTTTCAACGCGTAAAACCATCGACGGCCAACAGGCCATCTCGCTCGGTGAATTCAAACGCATGGTCACGCCAACATGAAGAGTTATTTCGTCACCGGCACCGATACGGGAGTCGGCAAGACGTTTATCACGTGCGGGTTGTTAGTCGCGTTGCGCCAGCGCGGAATCAGCGCTGCCCCGATGAAGCCCATTGCGGCGGGAACCGTCGCAATGACAAACACGGCGGCGGGAACCGTCAACGTGGGTGGCGTTGATTTGAACGAAGACGTTCATCAGTTGATCGCTGTTTACGGCTCCGACATCGACGAAACGCTGGTCAACCCGTACTGCTTTGCCGAAGCCATTGCGCCGCACATCGCCGCCAAGCACGAAGGCCGGTCGGTCGATCTCGCGGTGATTGAGCGTGCATTTACTGAGCTTTCCCGAACGCACGACGGCGTGTTGGTTGAAGGTGCCGGCGGATTTTTGGTGCCGCTATCGCCCGACGTGTCGATGGCCACGCTGCCGCATCGCCTCGGCCTAGATGTCATCCTCGTAGTGGGAATGCGCTTAGGTTGTCTCAACCATGCGCTACTCACGGCCGAGGCGATCCGCGCACGCGGGCTTACCTTGTCGGGCTGGGTGGCCAACACGGTCGATCCAGCCATGCACTCGCTAGCCGAAAACATTGAGACCCTGAAGGCGATGCTCGGCGCGCCGTGTCTTGGCCAGGTGCCACGCATTTTTGCACCTGACACGCTGGCGGCGGCCCGCATTGCTGCAACACACTTGCGCATTGAACCGTTGCTGGGATAATCAGTCTTTATCAATTGTCCGTGCTTATCATTCCCCGGAGTTCACATGAAACCATTGCGTCGCACCCTTATCCTTGTCGGCCTTCTTTCCATAGTTCCTGCCACGGTCTTTGCGCAGCAGGGCAAGGCTGAACCAACGCTCAAAGTGTTTGACGTCTGGGCAAAGACCACGGTGCCGGGCGGCAGCGTTTCGGCCGCGTATATGCACATCAAATCCGGCAAGCCGCTGCGGCTGGTCAAGGCCGAGTCGCCACTCACGCCGAACGTGGAGATCCACAGCATGGCGATGAAAGATGGCGTCATGGAAATGCGCGCGGTCGACGCCGTTGAAATTCCTGCTGACAAACTTGTTGACCTCAAACCGGGCGGCTTTCACATCATGCTCATCAAGGTGAATAAGCCAATCAATAAAGGCGACTCGGTACCGCTAAAACTGACCTTCGCCAACGCCGATAAGACAACGTTCTCGGTGGACGTTGTTGCGAAGGGGCAGGAAAAGAACTCGGACGCACACAAGCACTAACAAACGGCCACGGCGACTAGACCGCCTCAAACTGGTCGGCGTTCTTTCCTTTGAACGGCGCGTAGAAGGCCTTGATAAATTTCATGTCGGCGTTGATGTCGCCAGACGGATGCACAACTGGCCCGATGCCGACCAGTTTTCTCTCGTAGTCCATATACGCCAAGACAATCGGCACTTTCGCGCCAAGTGCGATGTAGTAGAAACCGGTTTTCCAGTCGCGCACGCGATCGCGCGTGCCTTCCGGCGGCACCACCAACTGGAACACGCGGTCGGCCTCAGTAATCACCAAGATCGACGCTGCGACCAAATTGTTAGACCGTTCGCGATGGACTGGAATTCCTCCCAACCACATCATCAGGTGTTGGAAGGGTGGACGAAAGATAGAAGCCTTGCCCATCCAGTAGACGCGCAGCCCACGATGGTACGCGGTCATCAATGTGTAGGGAAGATCCCAGTTGCTGGTATGCGGAGCGGCGATCAGTACACACTTGCCGATATCGCCGGGTAGCGCACCAGTGACGCGCCAGCCTGTGACAGAAAGAAACGCGACCGAAAACCATCTCAGCAGCGTCTTCACAATCGGCGTATCGAAAATTGTGGTGTGCATTCGGGTGGCGTCGAGCTAGGGAACCTCTGATTAAGTTCAGTTCTAGGTCAGACTAGGCGCGAGCATAAAAATATTGACGCCGCATATGTTTGATATGTAAGGCGATATTTTTATGTGAGCAACAACGTATGACGACGAAATGGACTTAATCAGAGGTTCCTTAGGGCTTCATCAACGAGTGGCGTTGCATGGCGATGCCGTGGGCACCGCAGACAATCGCCTGCATCATATCAGTGTGCCTCAGCCCGCCGATCGCGAAGACAGGGATGGGCGTGTCGCGCACCACGTTAGCAAATGCGTCCCAACCGATCGGCGGCTGCCCCGGGTGCGATTGCGTCGGTTTCACACTTCCGAGTATCGCGAAATCACATTTTAGTTCTGCGGCGAGTCGCAGCTCGTCTCTGCTATGAACCGACGCCCCCACCCATTGAAAGGCTGGGCGTTCAGTGGTGGTCCGCAACTGTGCGCTGGTCAGATGTACGCCGTCAGCGCCGACGTCCGCTGCGAGGTTGGCGTCGCCGTTGATCAGCACCAGCGCATCATGTTCACGCGCGATGGCGACGACCTCTACGGCAAATTTCTTCAGCGCAGCGGGCGATAGAAATTTTTCGCGCACCTGAATCATCATCGGCGGCGGTCGATTTCCAATATCAAACTCGCCATTTGGCGGGCGTTTCGAAGCATTTAAGCTCCAAACTACTCGTAGTTGCTGGAGATACGTTTCCATACCGACTTCAGCGGCATTGGTGAGCGCGTAGATAGGGGGCAGCGATAGTGCGCGCAAGATTGGCCCGCATCCAGGCAATGTTGGTGCGACAGTGAGATTAGACATCGTCTGCCATTTCCACTCCTGCCCTTCCATGCCACGCATGCCGCGCGCATCGACATCATGCCAAGCGGTGACGCGCCAGGTGTGCAACCTAACCGTGGCATGCTCGTAGTGCATCATGAAGGTAAACCACGGGGTCGCTGTATCGATGACCACGTTCAGTTCTTCGATCAACTCGCGCTTGAGCGCGTCACGCACGGTCTCGCCAACTTCGATCTTGCCGCCAGGAAATTCCCAGTAGCCAGCGTATGGCTTGCCGGATGGGCGCGATGAAAGTAAGAAGCTGCCGTCGGGCCGCAGGAACACCGCGACCGCGACGTCGGTAATCTTCACCGGCGACACCGCTAGCGTTTCGATGACGTTCGCGTCTTAGTCGTTATACCGGCGCGCGGCTTAGTCGTAGCACCGGTTCGCGTCTTAGCCGCCGAACCAGAGCGCGGCTTACTAGGCGAGGCGGCGCTTGCTTTGGGCTTTGTACCCAGCTTCGATTTGGTTGCTGGCATCTGCCCAACATAGTCTCGCGCAAATTGGAATGCGATGCGACCGCTGCGCGCACCGCGCTCAAGCGCCCACAACAGCGCGGCCTTGCGGAAATCTGTTTCATCAACCTTTGCCGCGTGAGACATGGCACCTACCCAATGACGCGCAATATCCAGATACTGCTCCTGATCGAACGGGTAAAAACTCAGCCACAGACCGAAGCGCTCCGACAGCGAAATTTTCTCTTCCGTTGTTTCGCCCGGATGAATCTCGCCGTCGTCGGTATGCTTATTTGCGAAACCCGTTTCCGCGTTCTCGCTCATGCGCTCGGGCATCAAGTGACGGCGATTCGACGTTGCGTACACCAGCATGTTTTCGGTCGGCGCACTCACGCCACCATCGAGCACGGACTTGAGCGCCTTGTAGGCCGCGTCACCCGCTTCAAACGACAGGTCGTCGGCATACACGATGAATTTCTCCGGGCGCGTCGCGACCAGCTCGGCGATGTTCGGCAGATCAATTAAATCCGCGCGATCAACCTCGATGAGTCGCAAGCCCTGACGCGCGAACCGGTGTAACACCGCCTTCACGAGTGACGACTTGCCGGTGCCACGTGCGCCGGTGAGCAGCACATTGTTGGCGGTTCGGCCTTCGACAAACTGTTTGGTGTTGGCGACCAGCCGCGTTTTCTGGTCGTCGATATCGTGCAGGTCGCTCAGGTGAATCACATGCGGCACGGCTACCGGCATCAGCGCACCAGCATGCTTACCCATGGCGCTGCCGAGCAAACCTCCGTCACGCTTTTGCCAGCGATAGGCAATCGCCGACCAATCGTTGTCTGGCGGCGACGGCATCATCCGATCGAGTTTGTCGAGTAGTGCCTCGGCCTTGGCGGCAAGCTTGTCTAGTTTAGGAAACATCAGCTTCGATAGTCCGCGTTAATCTTCACATAGTCATACGAAAAATCGCACGTCCACAAAGTCACTTTCTCTTTTCCGCGACCCAGGTCTACGTTGACGTCGATCTCCGCTTCTTTCATCACGCGCGAGCCATCCTCTTCGCGATAGCTCGCCGCCCGTCCGCCATGCTCGGCCACCAATACGTCGCCGAGGTGAAGCGTTATTTTGTTTTGATCAAGATCATCAATGCCGGCATAACCAACCGCCGCGAGAATACGGCCGAGATTCGGGTCCGACGCAAAAAACGCCGTCTTCACCAGCGGCGAGTGCCCGATCGCTTTCGCAACCTTCATACACTCGGCGCGCGACTTTCCACCAGAGACATTGATACTAATGAACTTGGTCGCGCCTTCACCGTCACGAACAATGGCTTGTGCGAGTGCGATAGCGACTTCGTTGACCGCCGCTTGGAGCGTCGCGTACTCCGCCGTGCCCTCGCCGTGTACGGCGGGATGCCCTGCCTGGTTTGTGGCAATGAGAACAAATGAATCGTTGGTCGAGGTATCGCCATCGACCGTGATGGAATTGAACGACACCTGGGCAGCCTCGAGCACCATGTGCTGGAGCGTTTCATCTGTGACACACGCATCGGTGGCGATAAAACCGAGCATGGTCGCCATGTTCGGCTGAATCATGCCCGCACCCTTGGAAATGCCGGTGATGGTGACCGTCTTTTCGTGCAGCGTGATCTGCTTGGAAAACGCTTTCGGTACTGTGTCGGTCGTCATGATCGCGTGCGCCGCGTCATACCAACCATCTGCGGTAAGATTTGCAACGCACTGCGGCACACCAGCGAGGATTTTCTCCATCGGCAGATGCTCCATGATCACGCCGGTTGAAAATGGCAGCACTTGATCGGCATCACAACCGATGGCCGCCGCGACCACAGCACAAGTCGCATGCGCGTCAGCCAATCCGCGCTCACCCGTTCCCGCATTGGCACAGCCCGTGTTAACGATGATCACGCGCTGGCTTGGCGTCTGGGCAAGATGGTCACGGCACACCGTCACTGGCGCCGCACAGAAGCGGTTTTGCGTGAATACACCTGCGGCGAGACTACCTTCATCCAGCACCGCGATCAGCATGTCCTTGCGATTGGGCTTTCGGACATGCGCCTCGGCGTAACCCAGCCGTATGCCCGGCACCGGCAATAGCGATTCCCTAGTGGGCAGCACATAGTTCACGGCCATACGTCGTCCCTGCTGATAGTTTTCCGCGGCAGCTGCCGGTATGCAAAAATTATGGCATGGAACCCGATCACGTTACCCCGACAATCGCGCAACCGCCGGACCGAACCAACATGGACAGCGTGCCGACTTTTATCACCAAGGACGGCTCGGCGATCCGCGAGCTGCTGCATCCGGCCAGTAGCAGCGTGGTTCACCAAAGCCTCGCCGAGGCCATTGTCGAACCCGGCCAGACCACCGAGTTGCATTTGCACCGCGTTTCCGAAGAGTTGTATCACATCACCCACGGTGAGGGCTTGATGACGTTGGGTGACGGGGCGTTCGTGGTACACCCCGGTGACAGTGTCGTGATCAAGCCCGGCACGCCGCACTGCATCCAGAACCTCGGCGAAGTCCAACTCAAGATTCTGTGCTGCTCGGCACCGGCTTATTCACACGAGGACACCGAGTTGCTTTAGTCATTTGATTTCCAATTCATTGGTGCATTAATGATTCAAATTCAACACCAGTAGCCTGCAAGAAGCGCAGCATATTGCAGGGCGGTCACCTCACAAGCACCGTCCCGCATTGCGCTACGCTCCATGGCGGGCTACTCCGTTAATATTGGTGCATTAATGATTCAAATTCAACACCAGTAGCCTGCAAGAAGCGCAGCATATTGCAGGGCGGTCACCTCACAAGCACCGTCCCGCTACTCCGTTAATATTGGTGCATTAATGATTCAAATTCAACACCAGTAGCCTGCAAGAAGCGCAGCGTATTGCAGGGCGGTCACCTCACAAGCACCGTCCCGCATTGCGCTACGCTCCATGGCGGGCTACTCCGTTAATAAATGATTAATGGTTTGGAAATGGAATCGGACCCGCGCATTCGCCAACACCAGCAAGTTGTCGGAGCACGTCGTGAGCGGGTTTGATTTCTCGACGAAGCACGCAGCCGTATGCACTATACGGCGAGCAATCGCATTGCTCAATCTTGCACCTTCACTTGCCTTCGAAAACACCAGCAAGTTGTCGGAGCGCGTCGCGAGCGGGAGTGATTTCTCGACGAAGCACGCAGCCGTATGCTCGCAGTTGGCAAACCCGCGGCGAGCATCGCAGCCCGCGAGACGCGGCGCGCAGTAGCGCTACGACAACTTGCCGTGGCAGTGTTTGTATTTTTTGCCGGACCCACACCAGCAAGCATCATTGCGCCCGATCTTGGTCCCCTCGCGAACAAATGGTAACTGCGCACTGTCGGCCGTTGCGGCAGTCTCGGCCAGCGCCTCTTCTGTATCGGCGTGGTGATACTGGACGTTTTGCACGGCGCGCGCGGCGGCTTCCTCGGCGGCACGCTCTGCCGCTTCCACCTGCTCCTGCGTCTGCACCTGTACGTTGACCAACACGCGGGTAACTTCGCGCTTGACGATATCGAGCAGGTTGCCAAACAACTCGAAGGCCTCGCGCTTGTATTCCTGCTTGGGTTGCTTCTGTGCGTAACCGCGCAGATGAATGCCCTGACGCAGGTAGTCGAGCGACGCCAGATGTTCACGCCAATGATGATCGATGGATTGCAACATCACTGAACGCTCGTACTGGTGCAACACACCCTTGTCGACACTGGCGAACTTGGTGTTGTAGTCATCTGTGGCGTTGGTCAGCACACGCTCAACGACGGTCTCCGTGTCCAACTCCTCATCAGATGCGAGCCACTGGTCGATGGGTGCCGCAATACCGAAATCGCTTTGCAACGCCGTTTTGGCGGCGGGAACATCCCACTGCTCCTCGAGCGATTCCGGCGGGATGTGCGCGTGGATCGTCTGCGACAGTACGTCGTTACGGATAGCCGTGATGGTGTCGGAAATGTCATCCGCATCAAGCAACTCATTGCGCTGCTGGTAGATTACTTTGCGCTGGTCGTTTGCGACGTCGTCGTACTCAAGCAACTGCTTGCGGATATCGAAGTTGCGCGCTTCCACCTTGCGCTGAGCATTCTCGATTGAGCGTGACACCATGCCCGCCTCGATGGCTTCGCCTTCAGGAATCTTCAAGCGCGCCATGATGGCTTTCAAGCGATCACCGGCAAAAATCTTGAGCAGCGGGTCCTCAAACGACAAATAGAAGCGTGACGATCCCGGATCACCCTGACGACCGGCGCGCCCGCGCAGCTGGTTATCGATACGACGCGACTCATGCCGCTCCGAGCCGACAATATGCAGCCCACCAAGTTCGACGACGAGGTTATGCCGCTCCTGCCATGCGGCCTTGGCAGTGGCAAGTTTTGCCTCTTTTTCCGATGCGCTTAGCTTCTCGTCGGACTCAATCTCGTGCTGCTCTTTCTCAAAAGAGCCGCCCAGCACAATGTCAGTGCCGCGGCCTGCCATATTGGTGGCGATGGTCACCGCGTTCGGCTTGCCGGCCTGGGCGATGATGTCAGCCTCGCGCGCGTGCTGCTTGGCGTTCAGCACTTCATGAGGGACCTTTTCTTTCTTTAATAGCTCCGAGAGAACTTCAGAATTCTCGATGGAGGTTGTACCCAGCAGCACCGGCTGACCGCGCTCGTAGCAGTCTTTAACGTCTACGGCAATCGCGTGGTGTTTTTCTTTCTCCGTCATGTAGATCAGGTCGTTCTCATCGAGACGAACCATCTCCCGGTTTGGCGGGATGATGACCGTTTCGAGACTGTAGATTTGCTGAAACTCGAACGCCTCAGTATCGGCCGTGCCGGTCATGCCTGCCAACTTGCCGTACAAGCGGAAATAGTTCTGGAAGGTGATGGAGGCAAGCGTCTGCGATTCGTTCTGAATCTTGACTCCCTCCTTGGCTTCTACGGCCTGATGCAGGCCCTCAGACCAGCGGCGACCTGTCATCATGCGACCGGTGAACTCGTCAACGATGATCACTTCATTGTTCTGTACAACGTAATGCTGGTCGCGGTGGTAGATCGCGTGTGCGCGCACCGCCGCGTAGACGTGGTGCATGAGCATGATGTTGGCAGGGTCATACAGCGACGCGCCGGGCGGCAGCAAACCGTTCTGCGACAGCAGATCCTCGGCGCGCTCGTGGCCCTGCTCCGACAACAGTACGCTGTTTTGCTTGAGGTCCACCCAGTAGTCACCCGGGCCTTCTTCTTCTTCCTGCTTGGTCAGACTCGGGATCAACAAGTTGATACGTTGATACATCGCGGTTGAATCTTCCGCCTGACCGGAGATGATCAGCGGCGTCCGTGCCTCGTCGATCAGGATGGAATCGACCTCATCGACAATCGCAAAGTTGAGTCCGCGCATCACCCGCTCATCTTTGGTCGTCTTCATGTTGTCGCGAAGATAGTCAAAGCCGAACTCGTTGTTGGTGCCATAGGTGATATCGGCGGTAAAGGCGACGCGCTTTTCTTCTTCCTGCATTTGCGAGAGGTTGCAGCCGACGGAGAGTCCGAGGAAATTGTGCAGTCGTCCCATCCACTCGCTGTCTCGTTTGGCCAGGTAGTCGTTGACCGTCACCACATGCACGCCTTTGCCGGAGATTGCATTCAGATAGCAGGGCAGGGTTGCCATCAGCGTCTTGCCTTCACCGGTACGCATTTCGGCAATCTTGCCGTCGTTCAACACCATGCCGCCGATCAGCTGAACGTCAAAGTGTCGCATGCCCAACGAGCGTTTGCCCGCCTCGCGAACAACCGCGAACGCCTCTGGGAGCAGCGATTCGAGAGTTGCGCCGTTTGCGAACCGCTCCTTGAACTCTTGTGTCTTGGCTTTAAGCGCGTCGTCGCTGAGTGCCGCAATACCGGGTTCAAGTGCGTTGATGGCGACAACACGTTTAGCGTATTGCTTAAGCAAACGATCGTTGCGGCTGCCGAAAATGGATTTGAGGAAGGTATCAAGCATTACTAACTTTCTGTTGGGCTGATCGAGTTACTTGCGTCGAGACTCGGCGCAAGCGAAATTTGTGGATGTTGGGAAATGCGATGCGGTGCCAAGCTGGCTTGGCAGCAGACGACGCGCATCAACGTTCGTGCGGAGCACAAACGCTGACGGCAACTGCAAGAGTACTACGGGGCGCTGGAGACTTTGACGGCTTGTGCCGGCTGTTGCGCGCGCGCGAACTGGAGGAACCGGTTCGGGTTGAGCGGGACTGAGTTTTCGCGGACTTCAAAATGCAAATGTGGGCCGGTGGCGCGACCGGTTTGGCCCAGATCGCCGATGCGCTGACCTTTTAGAACAACATCGCCGACCTTGACCGTCTTCTTTGCCAAGTGTGCATAGCGGGTTGTCAGGCCGTTGTCGTGGTCGATATCGACTAAATTTCCATACTCGGTGTGCCATTCGGACGCGGCGACAACCCCACCTGCAGCAGCCAAAATTGGCGATCCGGGTGCTGCGATGAAATCTACGCCGGCATGGAACGCGTTGCGACCGTTGAATGGGTCGATGCGGTAGCCAAAGTTTGACGAAAAATAACCAGAGGTGACCGGCAGCGTGGTCGGGATGGCCTTGGCGGCCAAGCGGCCTTGCATCAAGATGGAGTCAAGTACGCCGAGCTTGTCGGCGCGGTCGTCGAGGACCTTGGAGACGTCGCTGAGCTTGGTGGTGAAATCCTTGTAGCTTACGTCACCGGACATGCTTGAGCTCGGTGACGGACCGCCAACACCCGGCGTTTCTGAAAAATTGAATTCGCCCTTGACGCCAGCGACCTTGGCCAGACGCTCACCAAACGCATCAAGCCGCATCATGCGCGCCTGCAATTCGCCCAGCTTGACCGCCAGCGAATCAAGCTGCTCACGCATGTCCTTCTCGGCTTGCTGTGTATTCTGCTGGGTCAGTGTCGAGATCAGGCTTTGGATGAACGGGTTCTGAATATCCACCGCGTACTTCATCGTCACCCAGTAGGTGCCGAGCGCAAACATGAACCCGGCGCTAACAAAGCCCATGGCTGCCATGATGATCTGCGACTGCGAAATCGTCACAATCCGGCTTTTGGCCAGACTGTCTGAGACTAGAATGATGTTCATCATTTACCTCTTTTAGCCAGAATCAGTTGAAGACTTACTCCAAACCAATCCGGGCTCTGCTCGGCGAGGACGACACGATGGCACCATTGGTGGCGCAGCATCGACGTCTTTCTCGCCTTCAACAATCGTTTGAGGACACTCTTCCGCCCGGTTGGGGAAAACTCTGCCGGGTTGCTGCGCTGGAAGGGTCGACGGTGGTTATTGCGGCGGCCAACGGGGCCATTGCGACAAATCTGAAAGCCTATTCGCCGCGACTTCTTGAGAATTTCCGAGTGGTGCTTGAGAAAAAAACAATGAAGGAACAAGAGGTTACATCAATTCGTATCATGGTGCAACCCGAGATATCGACCTGGCGGACCCCAACGCCAACCTCCATCCGCCTCGCCGCCGAGAAGACCCCGATTTCGCAGCGGCAACTCGATGATTTAGCAGAAAAATTGGCCGATTCTCCGCTCAAGAAGGCGGTCCAGCAAATGGTCTCGAAACGTAAGCGGGCGCTTACACTGAAGGCCTAGCGCCCGCGTCATCGGTTCAATAATGCCGCCGAACAGCTATGTTCGGTTCATCCAGGCGGTGAGCACACCGAGCAATACGATGCCAATACCGTCAAAAAACACCTGTTGCGCGACCAAATCTGACGGCAGCGGCATCACTGCAAAGTAGATCAGGTAGATAGGCAGGGTCATCAAAACGAAAATCGCGGCAGCGAACTTCACCCCCTGCATCGCAAACGGCTTGCCGCTTTCGTGTCCTTTCCGGTACACCCAGGTCAGTCCGGTGCCGATCAGCAGGTGCGCCAGTAGCATGTATCCAAAGTAAGACTGCGCAGCGGTCTCGGATCGATACAAATCCGGCAATCTTGCATACGTGCTGTTCAACAACACGGCGTGGACCACGAAGCCGAGCATCAGTGACGCGAAACCGACGACGAGCGCGGAAACAATGAATTTCTTATTCATGAGTTCTCCTAAAGAGGATGTGCGGAGAACCAATTTACGCCCGACGGGAATTTTTTGCTACGCCGCAGCCCGGCTAGAGAAAGAGCACTCTCTCCACGATGTAGATGACGGCGATCAGCGCTGCGAACGCGAGCGTGACCTTGATGATCATCTTGGTCGCGTGCAGGAAGCGGGGATTCTTGGTGAACAGATATCCCAAGAAGGTAATCGACGCGCCCATTACCGCGAACAATAGTAGAAACCGGAGTCCGATCAACATAGTTAGGCC
>JAYVUH010000402.1:0-2192 GCA_043788115.1 Burkholderiales bacterium | reverse complement strand
TGATCGCCGCCGTCAGCGTCGTCTTGCCGTGATCCACGTGCCCAATGGTCCCCACGTTCACGTGCGGCTTGGTTCGCTCAAACTTGCCTTTTGCCATTTTCTGTCCCCGTCAAAAGTATTTAATTCAAAAAACTATTTCTTGGCGTTGATGATGGCTTCAGCAACGTTACGCGGGGCTTCCGCATAGTGCTTGAATTCCATCGTGTACGTCGCGCGGCCTTGCGTCGCTGAGCGCAGCGTTGTTGAATACCCAAACATTTCAGACAACGGCACTTCAGCTTTAATGACCTTGCCTCCGCCACCAGAGATATCTTCCATGCCTTGCACCATACCGCGGCGCGATGACAAATCACCCATGACGGATCCGGCGTAGTCCTCAGGGGTCTCAACTTCAACCGCCATCATTGGTTCCAACAGGACCGGATTTGCCTTGCGCATGCCATCTTTGAAGCCCATCGATGCGGCCATCTTGAACGCGTTCTCGTTGGAGTCAACGTCGTGATACGAACCGAAGTGCAGAGTCACCTTTACGTCCACCACCGGATAACCCGCCAGAACCCCGTTCGGTAAGGTCTCAAGCAGTCCTTTTTCGACCGCCGGGATGAATTCGCGCGGCACCACGCCGCCCTTGATTGCATCGACGAACTCAAAGCCTTTGCCGGCCTCCTGTGGTTCGACCTTCAGGACCACATGACCGTACTGTCCGCGACCGCCCGACTGCTTGACAAACTTGCCTTCAGCGTTCTCGACCGTACCGCGAATGGTTTCGCGGTAGGCAACTTGCGGCTTACCAACTGACGCCTCAACACCGAACTCACGTTTCATGCGGTCGACGATGATCTCCAGATGCAACTCGCCCATCCCCGAGATGATGGTTTGGCCAGATTCTTCGTCGGTGCGTACCCGGAACGAGGGATCTTCGGCGGCAAGGCGGCTAAGCGCAATGCCCATTTTTTCCTGGTCAGCTTTGGTTTTTGGTTCGACAGCCTGTGAAATAACCGGCTCCGGAAACACCATGCGCTCAAGCGTGACAACGGCGTCCGGATCACAGAGTGTTTCGCCCGTGGTGACGTCTTTCATGCCGATGCACGCAGCAATGTCTCCCGCGCGGATTTCATCAATCTCGACGCGGTTGTTCGCATGCATTTGCACAATGCGACCGATACGTTCTTTCTTACCGCGAATCGGGTTGTAAACCGAATCGCCTTTGGCGAGAACGCCGGAATAAACGCGCACGAAGGTCAACTGCCCAACAAACGGGTCAGTCATCAACTTAAAGGCGAGCGCGGAGAATTTTTCTCCATCATCCGCTTTGCGCGTGGTCGGCTGCTCGTCCTCGTCCACGCACTTGACCGGCGGAATGTCGGTTGGCGCAGGCATGAATTCGATTACCGCGTCCAACATTGCTTGGACGCCCTTGTTCTTAAACGCCGAACCGCACAGCATCGGCACGATTTCACTCTTGATCGTACGCTCGCGGATTCCCTGCTTGATTTCATCCTCAGAAAGCGCACCGCCTTCGAGGTATTTATTCATGAGCTCTTCGTTGGCTTCCGCCGCAGACTCGACCAGCTTGTTGTGCCACTCGTCGCAAACGTCAACGAGGTCGGCCGGAATGTCACCGTAGGTAAATGTCACGCCCTTGTCGTCTTCGCTCCAGATGATTGATTTCATCTTGATCAAATCGACCAGACCTTTGAAATTTTCTTCAGCGCCGATAGGCACTTGCAGGGGAACCGGATTGGCCTTGAGGCGCGCCTTCATCTGGTCATAGACCTTGAAAAAGTTCGCGCCGGTGCGGTCCATCTTGTTGACGAACGCCAACCGTGGCACCTTGTACTTATTCGCTTGGCGCCACACGGTCTCCGACTGGGGCTGCACGCCGCCGACTGCGCAGTAGACCATGCACGCACCGTCCAGGACGCGCATCGACCGCTCGACCTCAATAGTGAAGTCAACGTGACCCGGGGTATCAATAATATTGATACGGTGCTCGGGGTAGTTCCCCGCCATGCCCTTCCAGAAGCAAGTTGTCGCCGCCGATGTAATCGTAATGCCGCGCTCTTGTTCCTGCTCCATCCAGTCCATCGTTGCGGCACCGTCATGCACTTCACCAATTTTGTGGTTAACGCCTGTGTAGAACAGGATGCGCTCGGTGGTCGTCGTCTTCCCCGCATCAATATGCGCGGAAA
>JAYVUH010000401.1:0-4285 GCA_043788115.1 Burkholderiales bacterium | reverse complement strand
CAAATGGCCGACGTCGAATCCGTGCTCGCCGAGATCGGTGCTGACCACATCGTACAAATTCGCGTCATGAATAAAATTGACCGCTTCGAAGCCGACGTGCCGCCCGCATTGCTACGCGACGAGAATGGTAAAATTCGCGAAGTGCGAGTCAGTGCGGTGACGGGGGCGGGTTTCGACCACTTGCGTGATGCGCTGGCGGAATACGCAGCCGACGGCATGGCTGCCGCTGCCGCCGTGCGGGCAATGGAATATTCGGGCAGTGCCGCACTAAATCGCGATGGTGATGTCGATACCGGGGCGACAGAACTTTCGCCCGAGCCAAACACCCAATCTCGCAATTCTTCGCTGGTGATGCAAGGCCTTCCGGCCGTATCACCTACATGTCATTGATTCAAGTCCTGGAGTAATCGTATGCGGTCGAATTCACGATCGTTGTTGATCGAAGTTGTCTCGGTAGCAATTGCGTTGGTAAGCTTTCCTTATCTCCGACTGAAATACACCGTCGCATCATGGCGTTTCCGGCGCGCGCGCCTGGCTGGCGATCCTGCGGACGGCATCTGTGAAATGTCGCTCAATGATCCGCAGTGGGGTAAACGCAGCGGCGGCGGTGGAGGCGGGGGTGGCGGCAATGATGGTCCACCCGATTTGGATCAGATCATCATCAAGGTGAAGCAGAAACTCGCGGGATTGTTCGGCCAGCAGCCAAACAACCCCGGCAATTCAGGCGGTGGCGGTCCGGCAACGCCTTCCAATGCGGCGATGGGTGGTGGTTTCGCACTCGCGGCAAGTCTGGCACTGGCGGTTTGGCTGGCGACCGGCTTCTACATCGTCGAAGAGGGTAGCCGCGGCGTCGAGCTACGCTTGGGCAAGTATTCGCAAACGACGTCGCCCGGTCCGCGTTGGCACTGGCCGTACCCCGTGGAGACGGTTGAGGTCGTGAACATTAGCCAGGTACGTTCGGTTGAAGTCGGTCATCGCAACAGCCAGAAAACCAAGGTCAAGGAAGAGGCTTTGATGTTGACGCAGGATCAAAATATCGTCGATGTCCAATTCGCCGTGCAATACACGTTGAAGAGCCCGGAGGAGTATCTGTTCAACAACCGCGCGCCGGACGAAGCGGTGCGCCAAGTAGCCGAAACCGCGATGCGTGAGATCGTCGGTCGCAGCAAGATGGATTATGTGTTGTACGAGGGGCGCGGCGAGATCGCGGCGCGCGCCAGGGTGCTCATGCAAAAGATTTTAGATCGCTACACCACTGGTATTTCTGTTTCAACGGTCAACCTGCAAAACGCGCAGCCGCCCGAGCAGGTACAGGGCAGCTTTGATGATGCGGTACGCGCCAAGCAGGATAAGGAGCGCCTGAAGAACGAAGGTGAAGCCTACGCCAATGACATTCTGCCGAAGGCGCGCGGTCTTGCGGCAAGGTTGCTGGAAGAGGCGAGCGGACACAAGCAACGCGTGGTCGCCAATGCACAGGGTGATGCATCGCGCTTCACGTCGGTGGTTGCCGAGTACGAAAAAGCACCGCAGGTCACGCGTGAACGTATGTACCTCGACACGATTCAGCAAGTCATGCAGAACACCAGTAAGGTACTGGTTGACCAGAAGGGCGGCCAGAACCTGCTGTACCTGCCGCTCGATAAGATTATGCAGATGTCAGGTCCAGCCTCGTCGTCGATGAACGCGGACCCGGTTGCCAAGTCCGTCACGTTGTCCGATCCGCCGGCCACCGCCGCGCCGGACCCCACCCCCGCACGCCGCGATTTGCGTGCGCGCGACGGTCGCTAAGCGAGGAGCACGAACATGAAAAAGAATCTTCCTCTGATAGTAATGATCACACTGGTGGTGCTGGTGACCATGGTGCTGACCGCTTTTACGGTCGACCAGCGACAAGCCGCCATTCGTTTCCGCTTGGGTGAGGTCGTGGCGTTGCACACCACACCTGGGCTTTACTTCAAAATACCGTTGATCGAGAACATCCGTATTTACGACACGCGCATCCAGACGCTCGATACCAAGGACGCCGAGCGTATCCAGACCAGCGAGAAGAACAACGTGCTGGTGGACTCGTTCGTCAAATACCGCATCATCGACGTCAAGCAATTTTTCGTCTCCACTCGCGGCGATTTGAATGCAGCAGAAGTGCGGTTGGCGCAGTCAATCAACAACGATTTGCGCGACGAATTCAGCCAGCGCACGCTGGCTGAAGTGATCTCCGGTGAGCGCGACAAGATCATGGAAAGTCTGCGTACCAAGGCCGACAAAGATGCCCGCAGTATCGGCATCGAAGTGTTGGACGTACGCTTGAAGCGCGTCGATTTGGTGCCGGAGATCTCAGCCGACGTCTACAAGCGTATGGAATCTGAGCGCAAGCGCGTTGCCAACGAACTGCGCGCCACCGGTGCCGGTGACGCGGACAAGATCAAGGCTGACGCTGAACGGCAGCGTACCGGAATCCTCGCAGAGGCCTACCGTGATGCACAAAAGACCAAGGGTGAGGGCGACGCTCAGGCAGCGCGCATTTACGCGCAAGCGTTTGGTCGCAACGCCGAGTTCTATTCCTTCTATCGCAGCATGGAGGCCTACCGCGAAAGCTTCCGCAATAAGTCGGATGTCATGGTGCTCGATCCTAGCTCGGATTTCTTCAAGTACATGCGCAATCCGGGCCGCGGCAAATAGATCGCTGTAGGGCGGAACTTGGCGTCGGGATACGTCGCCAGCATAGTCCGACCGAAGTGCGTATAATTCCTCAACGGCGCGTTCTGAAAAGAGCGCGCCGTTTTTGTTGGGCGCTTTTTACGTAAAAGCCGCGGGAGTTGGTTGTTGGGCACGCTGGATCTACCTGCGCGATTTTTCATTTGCTCGGCGTTTTATGGAATTGGCATCGCAAAATGAATCTGTGGGACGTATTGCTGGCTGGCGGCGCACTGATGCTGATATTTGAAGGCGTCATGCCATTGGTCGCCCCTGACGTTTGGAAAAAAACCATGTTGCAGGCGATCGCGCTGTCAAGCGGTCAGCTGCGTTTTCTCGGCTTGCTGGCGATACTCGCCGGCATGTTTCTACTTTCCTTGTTGAACTGAAAATTTGTCATGACCACCTGGGCCCTCCCGGAAAACATCGAAGACGTACTGCCTGCAGATGCGGCCAAGCTGGAGCGGATGCGACGCATCGCGCTCGATACGTTCGCGGGGCATGGCTATGAGCTAGTGGTGCCGCCGTTGTTGGAGTACGTTGAATCGCTGCTGTCGGGCGTCGGCAACGATATGGATCTGGCCACCTTCAAGCTGGTCGATCAGTTGTCGGGCCGCATGATGGGGCTGCGCGCCGACACCACGCCACAGGTCGCGCGCATAGACGCGCATGTGCTCAACCGTCAAGGCGTTACGCGCCTTTGCTACGCCGGCAGCGTGCTGCATACGCGTCCCAGCGGACTCGGCAAGTCGCGCCAACCGTTCCAGGCGGGTGCGGAGTTGTACGGTTACGGTGGGCTTGACGCGGATATTGAAATCCAGCAATTGATGCTCGACACATTGGCGGCACTCGGTGTGCGCGCGGTACGCCTTGATATCGGCCAGCCAAGTATTTTTCGCGCGTTAGTCAGCGCTGCGGCTCTCAACGACAACGAACGCGAGGTGCTGTTTGCGGCGGTCAGCGGCAAGGACACCGCAACGCTGGCTGATTTTGTCGAAGCCTCGGCCGGTCGTAGCGCGGTGATTGGCGAGGCGCTAGCCGCAATTGCGCAGCTACCTTTGCTCTACGGCGATCATGCGGACGACGTCATTGCCAAGGCGCGCACGCGCTTGCCCAAGCATCCGGTGGTGATCACCGCGCTAGACCAACTGGCGCGTGTCGCGCAGCACTTTTCAGAGCAAGGCCTGCAGGTGTCCATCGATCTGGGGGAGTTGGGCGGCTTCAACTATGAGAGCGGCATCGCCTTTGCGGCCTTCGCTGACGGCGCGTCAGAAGCGATCGCGCGCGGTGGGCGCTACGACGACATCGGTCTTGTGTTTGGACGTGCGCGTCCGGCGACCGGCTTCTCGATGGACTTGAAATCACTGCTTGTGTTGGTCGAGGATGTCGTAGTGGAGCAACCACGTGTGCTGGCACCGGCAAACCCGGATCGCGCCGCGCGTGAGGCGATGGCAGCGCTGCGGGCAAAGGGCTACGTTGTGGTGTCACGACTCACTGGTGAGCAACACGTCGGCGTGATCGAACAAGAGATGGTATTGATTGACGGCAATTGGCAAATCCTAGCTAAGGGAATGTAATGACGAAGAACGTG
>JAYVUH010000400.1:0-8758 GCA_043788115.1 Burkholderiales bacterium | reverse complement strand
GCGTCGCTGGCACAGACAAACGCGGTCGCCCCGAAGACAATCCGCGACGAGGCCGCTCAGCAGCGGAATCGCACGGCGGCGGCCGGCAGACGGGATGATCGCGAAGCGGAGAACCGCGTGCTCAAGCAACGGCTTGAGGAACTCGAGAGACAATTGGTCGCCCTGAAAATGATCGACCGCAGCGTCACTAGGCGGTGACCGCGCTAGTTAGCCGGGGTCGGCTATTTGCGGCATGAATCGTGCATCTCTTCACCTGATCAGCCCTTCAGGAGAAAAACATGCAAGACTTACTCGAACGCACCCAATCAATCACACGCAGACCACCGATGGCCACAGAACCCAAAGGACAACTGTTACTTGTCGACGACGATGCCGACCTCCTGAAGCTGCTGGCACTGCGTCTCAACGCAAGCGGGTATAGCGTTACCACCGCCTCCAGCAGCCAGCAGGCACTGTCGATGATTGCCGGCGAGCGGCCGGACCTGGTGATTACCGACCTGCGGATGGACGGCATGGACGGTATGGCGCTGTTCGCCGAAATCAGCGACCGCTACACGGGTCTACCAGTCATCATGCTCACCGCGCACGGCACCATCCCCGATGCCGTTGCCGCGACCAAGGAAGGGTTGTTCGGCTACCTGACCAAACCGTACGACGCCAACGATTTACTGGCACAGATCGATCGGGCGTTGGCGTTACACGGCACGCACGGCGCGATCAACCGCGCACGCAGCAGTGTCGGGCGCAGAAGCGGCAGCTTTGCCGCGGTGGCGCCGATCGTCGGCGCTTGGCGGGCAGCCATCATCACCCGATCGCCAACGATGGAAGAGTTGCTGGTGCGAACTGAACGTGTTGCCCAAGGAGAGGCGAGCGTCTTGATTCAAGGTGAGAGCGGTACCGGCAAGGAAGTGCTGGCACGCGCGCTGCACGAGGCCAGCCCACGCGCGGGCAAGCCGTTCGTGGCATTGAACTGCGGCGCGATTCCCGAGGCGCTACTTGAGAGCGAACTGTTCGGCCACAAGAAAGGCTCTTTCACGGGTGCCATCGCAGACCATCTGGGGTTGTTTCTTGAGGCCGACGGCGGCACGCTGTTGCTCGACGAGATCGGTGACATGCCACTCGCATTGCAAGTGAAGCTGCTGCGCGCGCTGGAAACGCACGAAGTGCGTCCGGTGGGCTCAGTCAAGAGCGTTCCCGTCAACGTACGCATCATCTCCGCAAGCCATCGTGATTTAGTGAAAGCGCGTGATGATGGCGAGTTTCGGGAGGACTTGTTCTACCGCCTGAATGTCGTGACATTGCAGTTACCGCCGCTGCGAGATCGCCGCGAAGACATCCCGCTGTTGCTGATGCACTTTGTAAAACGAATCGCGGCGCGCTACGCCAAACACGTCACTGGCTTCTCGCCTGACGCGCTGTCGATGATGCTCGCCGCACCTTGGCCCGGCAACATCCGACAACTGCTCAATGTGGCCGAACAATCGGTGGCGCTGACAACATCCGACATCGTGCCAGTGAGCGTGGTCGAGCAGGCGATGCAACTTGGCAAGGACAGCCTCGACGGCTTTGAAGATGCACGCAAAGTATTCGAATACGAGTACCTCACGCGCCTGCTAAAACTTACCAACGGCAGCGTAACCCAGGCGGCGAAGATCGCCAAACGCAACCGCACCGAGTTCTACAAACTGCTGCAACGCCACGGGCTGGAAGCGGCGCACTTCAAACAATAGCGTTCAATTGAAACGCATAGGGCCCGCCATCTCGCGGGCGCGAACCGTCATATTCGCACCTGCGACCGTCGTCCGTTGACGACACTTTGCTCACCATTGAATCAATGACTTAGCAACTGCGGGCGGATTCGCGTCGTGATTGCCCGACAAAACTGCCACAACCACCTCCGCTCGCGCGTACGATGCCCCGCAAAATCGGCATCTAAACACGACGCACAACTGGCACGCCGTTTGCATTGTGTAACACGAGTGCTTGTGGAACGCCCTACCTCCCTGGGCGTGGCGCGGCGAGGATAGGTCCCCTCAATGTGTTTTTCTCCGCAAGTATTCGAGAGTGCGCCTTCGGGGGTGATCGAAAGATCACCCCATTTTTTTTGCGCCTCAGTAGCCGCGTCCCGTATTCACCGACGCCGGAATCACCCCGCTCTGGCGAAACACGCGAATGTTGCCTGCCACGATGTTCGATGCGCTTGTACGGTCGGTGGGCGCCGAGATGTGCGGCAGCAGGGTGATCGCTTGATGGTTCCAGAGCAGGCTCGTCGCGGGCAACGGCTCTTGGTCGAATACATCCAGCACCGCGTGGCCCAGCCGCTCGTCATCGAGCGCGGCTAACAGCGCATCGGTATCGAGCACACCGCCGCGCGCAAAGTTGATGATATCGGCACCGCCGCGCATCCACGCCAGCCGCTCGGCATTCATCAGCCCCTGCGTGGCTGGCGTCAGGGGTAGCAGCAGCACGACGATATTGGCGTTGGTGAGCACGTCGCGCAGTCCTGCCTCCCCGGTGAACGATTGAACGCCGGCGATTTGCTTGGGTGAATTGCTCCAGCCAGTCACACGATAGCCTGCGCTCACGAGCCGCGTTGCCGCCGCCCGGCCCAGCTCACCCAACCCAAGAATACCAACGATCAGCGAAGAGGCCGGCTTGTAAGCGTGCGGCCGCCACTCGCGCTGCCGCTGTTGGCGTGCGTAGGCCGGCATGTCACGGTGCAGATACAACGTCCAGGCGAGTACGGCTTCGGCCATCGCGTTTGCTAACGTCGGATCAACCAAACGAACCAACGGGACGTTTCGTTCGGCCACCAGCGGTATCAAGCGCTCGACACCCGCCCATACGCTGTGAACCCACTTCAGCTTAGGAAGGCGGGCGAGGCGCTCTGGTGCCGGGTCGGCAACGACCGCAATTTCCACCGCGGCCGCCTCGTTCGCTTCGATATTGATCTCGTCGAGAATGCGCTCGCTTGGCATCGCCTTGGAGAGCGCATCGATCCAGCGCGAGCCCTCGTGGCGCGATACAAACGCAATCGCTGGGCGCGCTCCATCACTCATTGGGCATACACCTGCCCCATGTCGGCAAAGCCCTTGATCTCCAGCGGATTGCCGAACGGATCAACGAAAAACATGGTGTGCTGCTCACCCGGCGCACCGGCAAACCGAACGGTCGGCGGAATGATGAACTGCACCCCCTGAGCGGTCAAGCGATCTGCCAATTGCTGCCAGCTCGTCAGCGGCAACACCACTCCAAAGTGCGGCATCGGCACCATCTGGTCACCAACGCGCCCGGTCGGTGCGGTAGTTAGCGGCGCACCAAGATGCAGGGACAACTGATGCCCGAAAAACGAGAAATCTACCCACGTCGCGGTGCTACGCCCCTCTTCGCAACCCAGCGTAGCGCCGTAGAAGGCGCGTGCGGTATCGAGGTCGGTGATGTTTAGCGCGAGGTGGAATATTGATGTCATTGATGTCGGATTAGAGGCGTAGATTCCATCAGCGAAACTCAAGCAAGCACGGCGCGTTCCCGCCATTTTGCCTTGAAAACAGCCGCCGAAGCCTGCCATGCAAATCTGACTTCGCATTCCAAGAAACACTAAATTGGCCATTCGTGGTGCTTCAATAAGCGCATCAACTGATGTCATCATTGATGCTATCATTTCATTTTCAGACGGGGGTAGTGATGCGAACCACACTGACGCTTGACGACGCTCTTCTCGAAAAGGCATCCAAGTTGCTCGGCACCGACGAGCGAACGTGGGTGATTCACGAAAGCCTGCGAGCACTTATCGAACGCGAGAGCGCCCGTCGCCTCGCGATGCTGGGCGGATCGCAAAAGCAGTTGAAGGTCGCATCGCGTCGCCGCAGCGTCTCTGCATGATCATTGTCGATACGTCGGTCTGGGTCGATCATTTTCGGCGCGGTGACGCATTGCTCGCGGACCTGCTAAACCGCAACCGGGTGTTGTCGCATCCGTTCATCATTGGTGAATTGGCTCTGGGAAACCTCAACCCGCAGTCAGACGTGTTGTCGCTGCTGGCCGCGCTGCCTATGGCAAGTCTCGCGTCAGAGCAAGAGTTTCTGCACACCATTTCCGCCCGCGCGCTGGCGGGTCGCGGTATCGGGTTGGTCGACGCGCATCTTGTGGCATCGGCACTGCTGGACTCAGCGAAAATCTATACAAAGGACAAACGTCTGGCAGAGACGGCCAAACACCTGAAGCTGGCGCACGCGACACAATAGCAAACGCGAATTCCTGCGCTGGGGGAGTTCACGGGGGTCGATGCTAGCGGCACGCAAGCGCGACGTCTGTGCACGTCAGGTCGGCCGGGCATGGCGACGACTGAAGTGGCATCGCAACGACCGCTTAAGCGGGGCTAGCGCCGGAGCCGCCAATCGCATGATTGAACCAAAAGCGGCTGGGACAGCGGTTGAGGCCCCAGGAAAAGACTGATAAAATACCAATATCGGCGGGCGTCTCCAGCCATTTATGCTTGGAATCGCCCGCCCTTGCTAGAGTTTGCTAACGGCTTACTCGACTTCTTCAATCCAAGCGGCCTGTATAGCCTCTAGTATCTTCTCGCCAGAGCGCTCGGCTTCGTCATCAAACGCCGGCAGCGCCATCACCCATGCGTGCAGATCAGTGAACCGTATTGTTTTCGGGTCAATGTCGGGATGGGCATCGGACAGTTGTATGGCGATTTCGAGGGTGTCGGTCCATTTGAGAGTCATGATCGCGCTCCTGCGGTAGGTTTGATTGACATTGAGAGTTGGTTTGCCCTCTCCCTCCGCCCTCTCCCGCACGCGGGCGAGGGACTGTTGTCAGTGATTCTCCCGCGCATGGTTGATGGTGTACTTCGGAATCTCGATCGTTAGCGGCGCGGACTCGACGATCATCTGACACGACAACCGCGATTGCGGTGTCAGGCCCCACGCCATGTCGAGCATGTCTTCTTCCTTTTCCAATGCCTCGGGCAACGACTCAAGTCCTTGGCGAACCACCACATGGCAGGTGGTGCAAGCACAAGATTTTTCACACGCGTGTTCAATCGCAATCTTGTTTTGCAGCAGAGCGTCGCACAGCGAAGTGCCGGGAGCTACGTCGAGCGTGGCGCCTTGTGGGCAGAGTTTTTCGTGGGGCAGTACGGTAATAGTGGTCATTGGGCGATGATGAAGTGTCGTTAGATCTTGACGGCAGTAGCGGTTTTGGCGGTCTCGGCGCTGTTGGCGATAGCGCCCAAGTCGTTGAGATTTTTTCCCGTGAGCGCGGCGGCCACACTCTTATCCATTCGCTTGGCGGCGAACGATTCCGTGGCTGCTGATAGGAGCTCAATCGCCGCCTTAATGGCGCGGGGATCGGCTGATCCGCGCTCGGTCTCGAGCTTGGCGATGTTGGTGGTAATTGACGCGCGCTCGTCTGCGCTGAGCAGTTCGCTGTCAGCTTGCATTGCTGCGGTTGCCGCTTCGATCAAGCGCAGCGCGTCGGTACGCGCCTCGGCGAGTACGCGTGCGTCGGCGTCGTCGCGTGCGTACGTGAAGCTCGCCTGTAGCATCGCGGCAATTTCGGCATCAGTGAGCCCGTAAGAAGGCTTGACATCAATTTGCGCTGTTACTCCGCTGTTGATTTCCTGCGCGGCGACTGATACCAGCCCGTCGGCATCAACTTGAAAGGCCACGCGGATACGTGCGGCACCGGCCACCATCGGCGGAATGCCGCGCAAGGTGAATTGGGCGAGTGAACGGCAATCTTTCACCAGTTCGCGTTCGCCCTGCACGATGTGGACGATCATTGCCGTCTGACCATCTTTGAAGGTGGTGAACTCTTGGGCGCGCGCCACTGGAATGGTGGAATTGCGCGGGATCAACTTCTCGACCAACCCGCCCATGGTCTCGATGCCCAGAGAGAGCGGAATGACGTCGAGCAACAACATGTCTTCGCCGGTCTTGTTGCCGGCCAGTACATTGGCCTGAATCGCCGCGCCGAGCGCGACCACCTTGTCGGGGTCGACGTTGTTGAGCAGTGGCTTGCCAAAGTGGCGCTTCACTGCGTCTTGCACATGCAGCATGCGCGTTGCGCCGCCCACCATGACGATGCCGGTAATATCGTCGATGGCAAGCTTGGCATCGCGCATCGCCTTCTTGACCGGGCCAAGTGTGCGGTCCACCAGATGCATCGTCATCGCCTGGAACTCTTGGCGCGTCAATTTCACGTTGAGCGTTTGGCCGTAGCTCAGGTGTATCTCGGCGCTGGCTTCGTTCGCCACAGTCAGCTGTTCCTTGACCGCACGCGCGGTCATCAGCATACGGCGAAGGTCTTTGTGGTTCGCGCTGACGAGCGCATGCAGCTTGCGCCAATGTGCGGCGATGGCCTGATCGAAATCGTCGCCACCCAACGCAGAGTCGCCGTTGGTTGCCAACACTTCAAACACACCGCGCGTCAATTTGAGAATAGAAATGTCGAACGTGCCACCGCCAAGGTCGAACACGGCGAAGGTGCCCTCGCTGGCGTTATCGAGGCCGTAGGCGATCGCGGCTGCGGTCGGCTCATTGAGTAAGCGCAGTACGTTGATGCCGGCCAGCCGCGCGGCATCCTTGGTCGCTTGCCGTTGGGCATCATCAAAATAGGCCGGTACTGTGATGACCGCGCCGACCAACGGGCCCGCCAACGCCTCCTCGGCTTGAACGCGCAACACGCGCAGTATCTCTGCCGACACATCGACGGGGGATTTCACGCCGCCCGCAGTGCTGATCTTCACCATGCCGGGCGCGTCGATAAATGAATAAGGCAATGCGCCGTAGCGCGCCACGTCGGCCATGCCGCGGCCCATGAATCGTTTAACCGATACAACGGTATTGGCCGGATCTTCAGCCTGCTCAGACTTCGGCTTAGCACCAACTTCAACCCGCCCATCGGCAAAGTAACGCACCACCGATGGCGTCAGTTTTTCGCCGTCGTGATTCAGCAGTACCTCGGCTGCCCCACTCTTGACGGTTGCGATCAGCGAATTGGTCGTGCCTAAGTCGATGCCGACCGCGAGCCGATGTTCATGCGGGGCGGTCGCTTCGCCTGGTTCTGCGATTTGTAACAGTGCCATGTTGTTCGCTAACCTTCGATCGCTTCGCTGGCGAGATCAATTTCTTCGCCAAGTTTTTCCAGAAAGCGCAGTTTACGCACTGTTTCGCGCGCATCTCGCATCGTCGCTTCAGATGCGAGCTGCTCCGCAAGCAATGCAAACAGCGCGCCCTCCTGGCCGCGTTTTTCCACGGCCAAGCGCGACAGCGCAGCTTCGTCTCGTGCCGTCTTGGCATCTACTACCGCCTCACGCCACGCCATTTGCTGCATCAGAAAACCGACCGGCATCGAGGTGTTCGACTCCTCTTCGGTGTCGATGCCATGTAATCGCAGCAGGTAGCGGCCACGCGCAAGCGGCGACTTGAGTATTCGATACGCCTCATTGGCCTGCGTCGCCCACTGCGCGGCGAGGCGCTTTTCCACATCCGGCGCCGTGGTGAATCGGTCCGGGTGCACTTCACGTTGCACGTCACGATACGCCGCGTCGAGCGCAGAGGTGTCGAGCGCGAAGCCTGAAGTCAACCCAAACAACGCGAAGTGATTTTTGGAAAAGTCGGGATTCATTAAATAAAAAAGGGTGCAATTGCGCACCCTCTCTCCAGCATCTCTCCCTTTGCGGGAGAGCGGTTAGACATTAAACGATTCGCCACATCCACACTTGTCTTTTTCCTGCGGATTGTTGAACTTGAAGCCCTCGTTCAATCCCTCGCGGACGAAATCGAGCTCGGTGCCGTCAATATAGACAAGGCTCTTCGGATCGACAAACACCTTTACCCCGTGCGACTCAAACGTTTGGTCTTCCGATGTGGCGACGTCGACAAACTCCAGTTTATAGGCCATGCCTGAGCAGCCGGTGGTGCGCACGCCAAAGCGCAGACCCAAGCCCTTGCCGCGCTTGGTCATGTAGTTTTGAACGTGGTTTGCGGCGCGTTCTGTAAGCGTAATTGACATGATTATTCCGCCGCGTCCTTCAGACCTTCGACAACATGCTTGGCTCGGTAGTCGGCGATCGCCGCCTTGATGGCGTCCTCGGCCAGAATCGAGCAGTGAATTTTGACCGGAGGAAGCGCGAGTTCTTCAGCGATCTGCGTGTTCTTGATCTCTCCGGCTTGGTCGATGGTCTTGCCTTTGACCCATTCGGTCACCAGCGACGACGACGCGATTGCTGAACCGCAGCCATAGGTTTTGAACTTCGCATCGGTGATGATGCCGTCAACACCAACCTTGATTTGCAGCTTCATCACGTCGCCACAGGCGGGCGCGCCGACCATGCCGGTTGCCACACCCTCCTCGTCCTTGCCGAACGAGCCGACGTTGCGCGGATTTTCGTAGTGATCAATAACTTTTGTGCTGTATGCCATTTCAAGCTCCTGTGAGGAGTAAGGGGTTAAGTGTGAGGAGGATTGCGTGCGCTGGTCCGCTTCACGCCTCCCACCTCTCCCCTCACGAAAAATTTAGTGTGCCGCCCACTGCACTTTGCTGACGTCGATGCCATCCTTGTGCATTTCCCACAGCGGCGACATATCGCGCAGCTTGCCGATGCGCTCTTTCATCAGCTTGATTGCAAAATCGATGTCGGCTTCGGTGGTGAATCGGCCGATGGAAAACCGGATTGAAGAGTGTGCGAGCTCATCGTTACGGCCAAGCGCACGCAGCACATATGAGGGCTCGAGCGAGGCTGAGG
>JAYVUH010000399.1:0-4018 GCA_043788115.1 Burkholderiales bacterium | reverse complement strand
TAGCTGACTTGATTCCAAACACCACGTTGAAAGCCTCGCGTGCGACTAACACCACGCTCACCGCCTTCATCCGCGGTATCGGCCAGCAGGATCCACTGCCGGGCTTCGAACAGGGCGTCGGTATTTACCTCGACGATATTTACCTTGCGCGTCCGCAAGGCGCACTGACGGATATTTATGACTTGGAGCGCATCGAAGTGCTGCGCGGGCCGCAGGGAACTTTGTACGGTCGCAACACCATCGGCGGTGCAGTTAAGTACGTAACGCGCAAGCTGGCCGACAAAACTGAGGTCAGCATCAAGGCAACGCTCGGCTCCTACAACCAGCGCGATCTTGTCGTCAGGGCCAGTACGCCAGTCACCGACGCATTTAAGATCGGCGGCACTATCGCCACTTTTAATCGCGACGGGTTTGGCAAGAACGTGGTCAATGGCAAGGACAACTACAATAAAGACGTGACTGCTGGTCGTATCAGCGCCGAGTTCACGCCCAACAGCGCAGTCTTCATCCGGCTTGCCGCTGACAAGACGGTAGATGATTCCTTGCCCAAGCAGGGCTATCGCCTAACGCCGGGCGTTGCACCGGGTAAAGAGCCGCCGTTGGACGGCCGCTACGACACCCGCGCCAATCTGTACACGGTTCTCGGCAAGAATCAAAAAGTCACGACCGAGGGACAATCAGCGATGCTCGAATGGGCGATCAACAACACGCTGACTTTCAAAGCCATCGCGGCGAGCCGCAAGGATGATTCCGTCGCGGCCATCGATTTTGATTCCCTCAACACGCCGCTCTTCGAAGCGCCGGCGTTCTATCGCAACAAACAGGACAGCCAGGAACTGCAACTGACCTATACCGGCAACAAATGGCAAGGTGTGGCGGGCGTGTTTTTCATGAAGGCAAACGCCTTCGCAGAATTTGACGCACTGTACAACGTGTTGGGCGGCCTCTCGCTCTACACCCTAGGCGACTTTGACACAAAGACGTGGGCGGCTTTTGCGGATGCGACCTATAACGTGTCGGATACGTTCAATATCGTTATCGGTGGCAGGCAAACCAGCGACAAGCGTGAGGCGCGCATTTTCAAGCGGAACTACAGCGGGCTTGCCGGATCGCCCACGCTAGGTAACCCAGCGGCAGTTGGAAGCCCTTTCTTTCCGTTTGTTAGCACTGATCTGGGCAAAGGCGACTTGAACCGCACCGATACCAAGTTCACACCCAAGATCGGCTTTGGCTGGAAATTTGCACCTGATCAAAACCTGTACGGAACATACTCCGAAGGCTTCAAGGGCGGCTCGTTTGACCCGCGCATGGATTTAGGCGGCACGCCAACCAGTGTAGCGTCACTGGCCAAGCGCAAGGGTGTCGAACCCGAGGTCGTGAAGACGTTTGAGTTGGGTCTGAAATCCACGTTCAACAACGGCCGCGTGCAAACCAATATCGCTGCGTTCACCACGGATTACACTAACGTACAAATCCCCGGATCAGTGCCGGTGTTCAATGCAGCCGGCGCTGTCGTCAGCTTCTCGGGTTCGCTGACGAATGCCGGCAAGGCCAAGATCAACGGACTTGAGCTGGAAGGTGTAGCACGTCTGACCGATGCATTCCGCGTTAGCGCGATGGTCAGCTTCATTGACGCCAAGTACAAGGAATGGCTTGTTGCGAATCCGGCAACGCTGGCGCTGGTGAATATCGCCGGCTCAGCGGAATTCCAGAATACGCCGAAGCAGTCGGCCAATCTCTCGGGAACCTATTCGTGGCCGCTTTCGGTGATGGGTCGTAATGGCAGCCTTGAATTGTCCAATAGCTTCTCGTACAAGAGCAAGATTTATCAGGGCGAGCTCGTCAAGACAACCGGAATTGCGGCGATCGACGCCAACGTCGCCGGCGCCCAGTTGATCGCCCAGGAAGCCTATACGGTCTGGGATGCTGGTTTGGTGTGGACGAGTCGCGACCGAAATCTGCAACTCGCGCTCAACGGCCGCAACCTGACAGACAAGCGCTACAAGACGGCTGGTTATCTGTTCGGTGGCTTCTTTAATACGGTTACCACTTTCTACGGTGATCCACGCACCGTCAAGGGCAGCGTGACCTGGAAGTTCTAACCTGAAGGAGATCGGTGGCGGCCCGCTGTACGCCGTCACCGGCTTTCAACGCGTTGACTGCCTGGCGTCAGAGCACAAGCGCAGGAAGCCAGCAGCGCAGTACTCAACCATGCGCGGCTCGATCGATGCAAGATCGTCAGACTTGCAACGACCGCCGCTGACGCGGTCAAGACGTCCGGTGCGAGAGAGCGCAAGTGTCAGTGAACCGGTAAGGAAATGAAAGCACCAAAAAAGCTCCTCCTCTTTGGCATTTGGCAGCGCACGTTTGACGACGGCAATCAGGCGATGCACGACCGGATCGAAGTAGGACATGATCGACAGCGCCACGTGAGAAGCATCATTGTTCACCAACGCAATCAGGCGGAAGTAGTTCTTCCACCCGTCATCGCCATTTCGCGCACGCTCAAGCAACGGCAGCACGAATGCGGCGACCGCGCCCTCAACCGTCGGCTTCGCGCCGGACGCAGCTTCGTAAGCGTCGAACGCACCCATACGTTCAGAAAAAACCAACTCGGCGCGGCGCTCAAGAACGGCGTCGAACAGTCCCTGCTTGGTGGCGAAGTAATAGTGGGCAAGCGCCGAATCGACGTTGGCCAACTCGGCGACCTCGCGCATGGTCACGCCGTCAAAGCCCCGTTTCGAGAACAGATCCTCAGCTGCGTCAAGGATGCGATCGGCAGTGACAACGGTGCCGTCCCCTTTGCGCGGGCGACCGACCGTGGCGCGTTTGCGCTTCACCGGCGTTGCACCCTTGGCGGACGAAGAGTTGTCGCTGGTCGGCTTCATCGGCGTGCGGTGATCGGAATTCATTCGTTCATTGTAAATCCATTGAGACACGAACATGACGTTCATTGATGTTTTTTACCAGTCGGACGACGGGCTGCGGCTCTATGCGCGCGACTATCCGGGGCCCCGGCCTGACAGTAGGGTCTTGCTGTGTCTGCCAGGGCTGACGCGCAATAGCAAAGACTTCAACGATCTTGCCGAACGCCTGAGTCATCGTTATCGCGTGATTTGTCCCGATCAACGCGGTCGAGGACGTTCGCAACGGGATATCGACCCGACGCACTATCGTCCTGACCGCTACGTCGCGGACATGATCACGCTGCTCGATACTGTCGCCGTTGATAAGGTCACCGTGATTGGTACTTCGCTTGGCGGCATGATGGGCATTCTGTTGATGGTCGCGCAGCCGAATCGGATCGATGCGCTAGTGATCAACGACATGGGCCCGGTAATTGAACCGGCCGGCGTTGCGCGGCTTATCAGCTACGTTGGCAAGATGCGCCCTGCGGAAAATTGGCAAGACGCTGTTGCGCAGACGGCATTGGTTCATGGCATCGCGTTCCCAGCATACGGCCGTGCTGAATGGGAGGTGATGGCACGCAAGTTGTACCTGCTGGAAGCAGGCCGTCCGGTGCTTGACTACGACCCGGCGATCTCTTCGGGCCTGGGATCCGGCACTGCCACGCCCGATTTGTGGCCGTTGTTCGATATGTTGCCACCGCACCCGATTCTAGTGGTTCGGGGAGAGATCAGCGATATTCTGTCAGCGACGACCATGGCTGAAATGCAGCGTCGCAGACCGAGTTTGCAGACCGTGACGGTCGCTGGTGTCGGCCATGCGCCAATGCTCAATGAGCTCGAGGCCATTGCGGCAGTCGAGAATTTTCTTGAGGCGCTTGAGCCGCATTAGCTGAGTGCGCCGCGTTACCGCGGTAGTTGGAGCCTCCGTGGCGCGTCTGGATTAGAATTTGGCGCATGAGTGCCGATGACACCGTCAACGAAATCGCCAGCCTGATTGCACCGCTGCACGCGGCCAGTTGGAAGAGTGCCTATCGCGGCATCATGTCTGACCACTATCTCGACCACGTCGTTGATGGCGAACGGCAGGCGCATTGGCGGCGGCAGGTAAG
>JAYVUH010000398.1:0-6212 GCA_043788115.1 Burkholderiales bacterium | reverse complement strand
GGCGCGGCGGGTGGCGGCTACGCCCAAGTGGTGCCGATGGAAGACATCAATTTGCACTTCACCGGGGACTTCAACGCCATCGCCCTCGCGAATAATTTGCTGGCGGCATTGATCGACAATCACATCAACCACGGCAACGAGCTCGGCTTTGATGTGCGGCGGGTGACGTGGAAGCGTGTGGTGGACATGAACGACCGCGCTCTGCGCGACATTACCATTGCGCTCGGCGGCCCCGGTAACGGCTATCCGAGACAGGACGGCTTCGATATCGTCGTTGCCTCCGAGATCATGGCGATTTTCTGCCTAGCAACCTCGCTCAAAGACCTCAAGGCACGCATCGCCAAGATTGTCGTCGGCTACACCAAGGACCTCAAGCCGATTCTGGCCAAGGATCTTCATGCGCAGGGCGCAATGACGGCGCTACTCAAGGACGCGTTGCTGCCGAACCTGGTGCAGACGCTTGAAAACAATCCTGCGTTCATCCACGGCGGCCCATTCGCTAATATCGCCCACGGCTGCAACTCGGTGATCGCCACCCAAACGGCTCTAAAACTTGGTGACTATGTGGTGACCGAAGCGGGCTTTGGTGCCGACCTCGGCGCGGAAAAATTTATCGATATCAAGTGCCGTAAATCAGGGCTGCGTCCAGATGCGGTGGTCCTCGTCGCAACCATTCGAGCGTTGAAGTTCCACGGTGGCGTCGATGTAAAGGAAGTGTCAAAGGAAAACCTTGCAGCCCTCGAAAAGGGCATTGTCAATCTTGAGCGCCACGTGCATAACGTCATGAATAACTACGGCCTTCCGTGTGTCGTGAGTGTCAATCATCGTACCCACGACACTGACGCCGAAGTGGCGTTACTCATGGAGCGCGTCGGCAAGCTTGGCTGCAAGGTGGTGATCGCCAAGCATTGGGCCGATGGCGGCAAAGGTGCCACGGAAGTCGCAAAACACGTGGTAGAGCTTTGTGAACAGAAGAGTAACTTCAAATTTGTTTACCCGGATGAGATGCCCTTGTGGGACAAGATGAAGACCATCGCCACAAAGATTTACGGCGCGGCCGATATCGCGGCAGACAACAAGATTCGTGGCCAAATCAAGAAGCTGCAAGACGAGGGCTATGGCCACTACCCGGTGTGTGTGGCGAAGACGCAATATTCGTTTTCAACCGACCCGCAACTTCGTGGCGCGCCGTCGGGTCATATGCTGACCATTCGTGAGGTACGGCTCGCGGCCGGGGCAGAATTCATCGTCATGGTGTGTGGCGACGTGATGACCATGCCCGGCCTGCCAAAGGTGCCCTCAGCGGCGGCAATCGATGTGGACGACGACGGCAAGATCATCGGCCTGTTCTAGGCCGTCCAAGCGGGCGAAGCCGACTACCGCCCAAACACGAATAGGGTAGCGACCAGCCGTCGCTGCCCTATTCGCGTTATAGGCCTCAGTACTTGGCATGTGCCAAAATGAGCTGACTAATCCGACATGGTGAATGTCGGTGCATGTTGACGATGCAGCGCGGTGCGTCCAGCTGTCGAGAGGGAATATGGAGACAATCGGCAAGTACAAGGTGCTTCACAAGCTTGGCGAGGGCGCGAGCAGCGAGGTCTATCGCGCGCAGGATCCGTTCACCGGCAGGGATGTGGCCATCAAATTGATGTTCTCGGACGCACTCAAGGATTCCGTTGACGGCGCGCACTACCGGCAGATGTTTCTCAACGAAGCCGGCCTAGCTGGCAAGATAGATCATCCCCACATCGTTGGAATTTACGATGCTGTGGTGACCGATGACATGAGTTATATCGTCATGGAGTACGTCGAAGGTGGCACGCTCGAGAAATATGTCTCGCCCGACAACCTGTTGGACCAGCAGGTGGTTGCAGAGATTATCTTCAAGGCGATACGCGCGCTTGGGTTCGCATTTTTCAAGGGCTTGATTCACCGCGATATCAAGCCGGGAAATATCCTGTTCAAGTCCGGTACGGACATCAAGATCGGCGACTTTGGCGCGGCGGTCAGAACGGGTGCGAAAGCGGGCGGGCCGACGGTCGGCTCGCCGCTGTATATGGCCCCTGAATTAATCACCGGCGGTGACGCCAGCATGCAGTCCGATATCTATGCGCTTGGGATGGTGATGTACATGCTGTTGGCTGGTCGCGCGCCCTATGAGGCCAGCAGTCACGAGAGTCTGGCTTATCAAATCGTTAACCACGAGCCAGAAATGCCCTCGCAGTTCCGTGAAGGCATTTCCGCGCCGTTGGAAGATATCGTCAAGCAGGCCATCACCAAGGACGTGGCGCGGCGCTATCAAAGTTGGGATGACTTTGGCCGCGATTTGTCGGCCTTGTGGCGCACCGAACATACACCGCAGAAGACGACTGGTGAAGTCTCCGATACCGAGCGTTTTGGTTTTCTCAAGAACCTCGCGTTCTTCAAGGATTTCCCAGAGAACGAATTATGGGAGGTGGTGACCATCAGCAAGTGGCGTTCGTTCCCGGCCAACACGACGTTGATCAAGGAGGGTGATGAGGGAGACTCGTTCTTCATCATTGTCGAGGGCAGTGTGAAGGTCACCCGCAATCAGAAAGTGCTAAACGTGTTGTCAGCTGGCGATTGTGTCGGCGAAATGTCTTATCTCGCCACACGGGTTGGCCCCCGATCGGCGACGGTCATGACGGCAACGCAGAGCGTGCTGATGAAAATTCCGGCCGCAGACCTCAACGCCGCGACTGACTCGTGTCGCGGTCTGTTCGATCGCAAGTTTCTGACCACACTCGTCGAGCGGCTCGACACCGCGAATCAACGCCTAACCGTCACCTGACCAGATCAATTTCCGACGGTATAGGCAACGATAAATACGCCTATCATCGTCAGGGCAATGGCGAGTTTCGCGAGTGTTCCGATCATCATCCCGAGCCAGGTCGCCAGTCCAACGCGACCCGCTTGACCGAATTTTTGCCGCGCCAACAGCTCGCCGGCGACGGCACCGAGAAAGGGGAATACCAACAGTCCCCACAGCCCGGAGAAAATACCGAGAATGCTGCCGATGCCAGCGCCGAGCAATGCCAGTTTTGAGGCTCCTGCCCGTTTCGCGCCAAGCAAGGTGGCGACGAAGTCAGCGACCAACGCGAGCGCGGTAAACAGACCGAGGATGGTCAGCGTGAGCCAGCCGATCTTCTCAAAGTTGCCGATGTAAGCGGCCAGAAATAAACCGCCGAATACCAGCGGTACGCCGGGCAAGGCAGGCAGGATCGTTCCCGCAAAACCGATTAGCACGAGTGTGCCGACCAAGGCCCAGAGCAAGTAGACGGTGTTGCCTTCCATGAGTGGATCCGATCGAATGTTTGATCACCATAGATGCACCCGCGCGCATGAAGTTCAAGTGCTCGGCTGCGGTGTGTAGTGAAAGCGCATTGCGGCGAGATCGGTATAAGCGGCTTTTTTGGGCTGCCGGGGCGTCCGCGGGGCGAATGCCATATCATTGCGCAGACAACGAGAGGTAACCATGGCAGCCGTACTGAATGACCCGCCGTCCGATCAGGCGCGTGACAACCACGAGATTCACTTGCGCCGGCAACGGTTGGCGGTGGCGCTGGGACGGCTGCTGCCCCCGTCGGCACTGCTGACGGCGCCGGAAGACCTGCGGCCCTATGAGTGCGATGGTTTGGCTGTTTATCGGCAACTGCCGATGTTGGCGGTGTTGCCGTCATCGGTGGCTGAAGTTGAGGCCGTCATGCGGGTGGCCAACGCAAACGATACGAAAGTCGTTGCGCGTGGATCGGGCACCGGTTTGTCAGGCGGTGCCACGCCCTTGGCCGACGGCATATTGATGTCGCTGTCAAAGTTCAGCCGCATCGTCAGCGTTGACCCGCTCGCACGCACGGCGCTGGTCGAGCCGGGCGTTCGCAACTTGCGCATCTCTGAACAGGTTGCCCCACTTGGTCTTTACTACGCGCCGGATCCGTCATCACAGATTGCGTGTTCCATCGGCGGCAATGTCGCTGAGAACGCGGGCGGGGTGCATTGTCTCAAGTACGGCCTGACCGTCCACAACATTCTCAAGCTCAACATTGTGACCGTCGATGGTGTGTCAGTCACCGTTGGTTCGGACGCGCTCGACAGCCCGGGCTACGACTTGCTGGCATTGATGACCGGCTCCGAGGGCATGCTCGGTATCACCACCGAAGTGACCGTCAAGCTGACACCGAAGCCGCAACTGGCGCGCGTCGTGATGGCCAGTTTCGACAACGTTGAAAATGCGGGTGAAGCGGTGGCGGCGGTGATCGGTGCGGGTATCGTGCCCGCAGCGCTTGAAATGATGGACAAGCTTGCGATCCACGCGGTGGAAGATTTCGTCCAAGCGGGCTACGACATGGACGCGGCGGCAATTCTGCTGTGCGAATCGGACGGCACCCCAGAGGAGGTCGAAGAGGAGGTTGCGAAGATGGAGGCGGTGATGAAGGCCGCTGGCGCGACCGCCTGCCGTATTTCGCTCGACGAAGCCGAGCGGCTGAAATTTTGGTCCGGCCGCAAGGCGGCCTTTCCCGCCGTTGGCAGAATATCGCCCGATTACTATTGCATTGACGGTTCCATTCCACGCGGTGCGCTGGCGCACGTGTTGCGTCGCACCGACGAACTCTCGGTTAAGTACGGCTTGCGTTGTGCGAACGTGTTCCACGCCGGCGACGGCAATCTACACCCACTCATTTTGTTTGACGCTAACAAGCCGGGTGAGCTGGAAAAAACAGAAGCCTTCTCGGCGGAGCTGCTCGAGCTTTGCATCGAAGTCGGCGGCACCATTACCGGCGAACACGGCGTCGGCATCGAAAAGATCAACCAGATGTGCAGTCAGTTTAATGACGCTGAGCGCGAGGCGTTTTTTGATGTCAAGCGCGCGTTCGATCCGAAGATGCTGCTCAACCCCGGCAAGGCGATTCCCTCGCTGCATCGCTGCGCCGAGTATGGTCGTATGCGCGTTTCCGGCGGCCAATTGCCACACGCCGATATTCCCCGGTTCTGACGATTGACCGTGACATGACCGATTCCTTTGTGCCGCATCTCCAGGAGCGCGTTCGCGGCGCGCAGGCCGCTCGGACGCCGCTGGTGATCCACGGCGGCAACACCAAATCGTTCTATGGCGCCAAAACAATCGGCGAGGCTATTGACATGCGCGCCTACTCGGGAATCATCGCCTATCAGCCGCGCGAACTGGTGCTGACGGTACGCGCCGGTACGCCGCTTGCGGAAATTGAAGCCGCCATGGCAACTGAAATGCAGATATTGCCCTTCGAGCCGCCGCACTTCAGCGCCGGTGCCACCATTGGCGGTACCGTGGCGGCAGGACTCTCGGGACCACGTCGGCCCTATGCCGGTGCGGTGCGGGACTTCGTGCTCGGCACGCGAATCATCAATGGCAAAGGCGAGGACTTGCACTTTGGCGGACGGGTGATCAAAAACGTCGCAGGCTATGACGTGTCGCGCTTGATGACCGGTGCCATGGGTACGCTCGGCGTATTGCTCGACATCAGCTTCAAGGTGCTGCCCAAGCCGGCACTGGAGGTTACGCTGCGCTACGAGATTGATCAGGCAACAGCCATTCAACGATTTAACGAATGGGCGGGCAAACCGCTGCCGCTGTCGGCAACGTGTTGGGACAATGGAGGTGCGATGGTGCGCCTGTCGGGAACGGTCGCCGGCGTTGAGACCGCACGAAAAAAACTCGGTGGTGAAGTCGTTGAGCAGGCGCAGGCGGCCACCTTCTGGGCGTCTGTCCGCGATCACCGCCACGCGTTTTTTGCAAATGGTGCAGCACCACTGTGGCGGCTGTCGGTCCCCGCGACGACACCCACGCTGGCGCTGTCGTCCAAACCCTTGATTGAGTGGGGCGGTGCGCTGCGGTGGCTTCGGGCGGACGTGGACGCGATTTCACTTCGCCAGCAGATTGCCGCAGTGGGTGGGCACGCAACACTGGTGCGCGCCGGTAGTGGAAGTGTCGTTGGACACCCCGTGTTCCATCCGATTGACGGAAAACTTGCGGAATTGAATCGAAATCTCAAAGCGGCATTTGATCCGGCCAACGTGCTGAATCGAGGCCGCATGGACAATGTCGCGCCCTAGCAGTTTGTTGAAATTCGAAATGCCGACACCAAGTGAACTCATCGCGTGCTATTTTCCCCTTTGGAAAAGGGGGACTAAGGGGGATTGGCGGACGATGTCGA
>JAYVUH010000397.1:0-6180 GCA_043788115.1 Burkholderiales bacterium | reverse complement strand
AGCGACCGGCCCACCGTGGAGTTAATCTTGTTTGCCATCACCCGGCTCGCGCGCACCAGCCCGGATGCCGCAGCGCAATGGCTGGAGAAAAACGAGGTGCGCCTGCCTAGGCTCGCGCTGGCACACGCTTGGGCGCAGATCGGCTATCAGGCAGCGATGCAGCAACACATTGACGCATTGACGTGGTTTGGTCGCGCCGAGGCCATCGACGGCTATAACCTAAACGACCAACAGGCTGGCTGGTTGGTGCGTGCCGCGCTGCGTGCGACAGCGACCGACCCGACCAAGTGGGAGTTGGTTCGCCGCACGATCAGCCGGATGTCCGACAGCGACCGACGCGACCCGACGTGGCGTTATTGGCTGGCGCGAGCGACGATCCAAACCGCCAAAAGTTCGACTGGCGCGGCTGACCTCGCCGCCGCCCGGGCGGCACGCGAGACGCTTGCCACTGAAAACCACTTCTATGGCGTGCTCGCAGCGGAAGAGCTGGGCCGAACGGCAGTGCCAAATTTCCAGCCGAATCCGCCGACATCCGAAGCGCTCGCCCGGATTGGCGATCGATCTGGCGTCAAGCGCACCTTCGCCCTGTATCAACTGGCCGATCTCAAACCGGATGTGAAGGACCTGCGCAACGATGCCTTCCGCGAATGGGTGTTTGCCCTGCGCAATGCGGATGACGAAACCTTGCTCGCGGCAGCCGAGGCGGCACGGCGACAGGGGCTGCCCGATCGCGCCATCAATACCGCCGAGCGTACCAAAGCTGTCCACGATTTTTCGCAGCGCTATCCCTTGCCGCATCGGGATATGCTGCAGACGCAGGCACAGAACTTCGGGCTTGATGAAGCGTGGGTGTTCGGCTTGATCCGGCAGGAGAGCCGCTTCATTACCGATGCACGCTCGCGCGTCGGTGCGATCGGCCTCATGCAATTAATGCCAGCGACGGCAAAGTGGGCGGCCAAACAGGTCGGCGTGAAGGACTATTCGGTGAACCGCGTGGCCGAGGTCGGTGTCAATTTGTCGCTCGGCTCTTTTTACCTGAAGCACGTTCTGGATGAGCTTGGCCACCCAGTGTTGGCGACCGCCGCGTACAACGCCGGCCCCGGTCGCGCCCGCCGCTGGCGGGCCGATGTCGCGCTCGAAGGGGCGATTTACGCCGAGTCAATCCCGTTCAACGAAACGCGCGACTACGTCAAGAAAGTGATGCTGAACAAGTGGTACTACGGCCACCTCATCCATGGCAAATCTCCATCGCTCGCGCAATTGATGGGGTCGGTTCCAGGGAAACTCAACGGCGTCGGTAATGCAACAATCGCTGCCGCACCTCCACCCTCCAATAGCGCGGCCAGCGACATCACAGCACGCTAGCCTCAAGACGACACCCAATGAAAAAAGTATTGCTTCTCGGCGGCAGCGGCTTCATCGGTAGTGCCATCGCCGAGGCCCTGACCAAGCGCGGTGATTTCGTCACCGTTCCCACGCGCGACCGCGAGCGCGCCAAGCATCTGTTGCTGTTGCCGACCTGTGATGTCGTTTCCGCCAATGTGCGCGATCCGGCAACGCTCGAGGCACTGATCGGCAGCCACGACGTCGTCATCAATCTGATCGGCATCCTGCACGGCGACTTCAACGAGGTGCACGTCGAGTTTCCGCGTCGGGTCGCCGAGGCCTGTGCCAAGCTTGGCGTGAAACGGCTAATTCACATGAGCGCCATCGGTGCGGATGCCGGTGCTGACGCAGCCGCACCGAGCAATTATCTGGCCTCGCGCGGACGCGGTGAGGCGGCGGTACGAGAGATCGCGAAGCGTAGCGGACTCGCCGTGACTATATTCCGTCCGTCCGTGGTGTACGGCCAGGGCGATCAGTTCCTCAATATGTTTATGGGATTGGTGAAACTGTTTCCGGTCATTCCACTGGGCTCACCGGACGCAACATTCCAAGTAGTGTGGGTCGAGGATGTGGCGCGCGCCGTCGCCATGTCGATCAACATGCCGGCGGCAGTTGGAAAAACCTATCCGCTGGTCGGGCCGAAGGTTTACACGCTTCGTCAGCTTTTGGAATTTGTGATTTGGCTTTCAGGCAAGCGAAGATTCATCGTCGGACTGGGCTCGGCGCTATCCACCATGCAGGCGACTGTCTTTGAGTTTTTGCCCGGCAAGATCATGACGCGCGACAACCTGGCGTCAATGCAAGTACCGAACACGTCGGATGAGCCGTTCCCAAGCATTTTCGGCCGCGCGGCGCGAATGGAAGAAACCGTCTGTGGCTACCTGCGTTCAGGCTGCGGACGTGCGCAGTATCAGCACTTTCGTGAAGGTGTCGCCCCCGCCGGGACGCGACCTTTCCAACAATCTGAATGACGGCCTCCCCCAATATGCTCACGCTCGTGATCGGCAACAAGAACTATTCCTCGTGGTCGATGCGGCCGTGGGTGCTTTTGAAAGCGCTCGACATCCCCTTTAGCGAAGTGCTGCTCAAGTTTCATTCACCCGAATGGGACGCCGGCATCTCACACTACTCGCCGTCAACGCTGGTGCCGGTGCTGTGGGATGGTGCCGTGGGCGCGGCGGGCAGCACCTGCGTTTGGGAATCAATCGCGATCTACGAACACCTTGCCGAAGCGTATCCCACCAAGCGCGTCTGGCCGGCCAACGCGAACGCCCGCAGTCATGCGCGCTCCATCGTTGGCGAGATGCACGCCGGCTTTGGTCCGCTGCGCTCGTCAATGCCGATGAACATCCGCGCTCGCTTTCCCGGATTGGGGTTGGACGAAGCTGTCGCTAAAAACATCGCGCGAATTGAGTCGATGTGGCGCGAGGCGCGTGAACGGTTTGCCGACGACGGACCGTTTCTGTATGGCGCATTCACCGCCGCAGACGCCATGTATGCGCCGGTGGTGATGCGATTTATGACGTACTCACCGCCCCTCGCGGCAGACACCGAGACGTATTGCAAAGCCGTGCGGGAACACCCGGCGGTTGCCGCTTGGATGCAAGACGCGCTCGCCGAAACAGAATTCGTCGCCGAAGACGAACCCTACGCAACGCAAGCAAAGTGACAAACTCTATTAACGGCGGGATTTTCCAAGCACTTTTGCCTGAAAACGCCCGCCAGTCGGCTACTTTGGATTTCGCATGATTAGACTAGTCCTCCCTCTGCTGCTGCTTTGCGCTGGCCTCTGTGTTGGTGCCCGCGTGGCTAATGCGCAGCCGGGAGCCGACCCCGCCCAGCAGTTCGCCAATCTGGGTGAATGCGCGCTCGAAAGCGGGAAGGTCATCAGTGATTGTCGCATCGGCTATCTGACGCTCGGTAAGTTGAACAGCGAGCGTAGCAACGCGATCCTGTTTCCAACTTGGTACGGCGGCACCAGTCGGAACATCGTGCAGTATCTCGGTCCGGGCAAGCTGGTTGATACCGACAAGTTCTTCGTCATTGTGGTCGACAGTTTCGGCAACGGCGTGTCGTCGTCACCGTCGAACAGTAGCAAGCAACCGGGCGCGGCATTTCCGGCGGTCTCGATTCGCGATATGGTGCGCATACAAAAGCGACTCCTGGATGAGCACTTGACGCTGACCTCACTGCATGCGGTCATGGGGATTTCGATGGGCGCAATGCAAACTCTTGAGTGGGCGGTGTGGCAACCAGCGATCGCGTCGCGCTTTGTCACCATCGCCGGTTCCCCGCGGCTGGCACCGTATGACCTGGTGCTTTGGCACACCGACTCGCGGTTGATTCGCATGATGATCGAGTGCAACTGTCAAACGCCGATGCAGGCGCTGGCGGGTTTGCGTTTTCTCAGCAACGTCGCGGAGAATCAAAACGCGCCGTACGCCGGTAAGGACAAGATTTTAGGCGACGTTGCCAACAACAAAATGGATCCCGCGATCGCCCACGACCGGCTGTTGCAACTCGGTGCCATGATTGGCCATGATGTCACGCGCAACGTCGACAACGATCTTGCCAAAGCCGCCAAACAAGTCGGCAACAAACTACTGGTGCTGGTCGGCAGCAAAGATCGCGTGGTTACGCCCGTGCCCGCGCTCGAATTCGCCAAGCTTGCCGGCGGCAAAGCCCTTGAGTTTCCGAGCTGTGGTCACGACATCCCGCGCTGCTCGGCCGACTTGATCAATCCAGCAGTTCGCGACTTTCTCGAGCGCTAATTGCATGCTCTGCACCATCTGCACTATCGACGTCGCGATGGCACCTGATCACGCCATAATCAGGCGATGAAAGTCTATTCTGTCGGCGGCGCCGTCCGCGACGAACTCCTGAACCTGCCTGTCATCGACCGCGACTATGTGGTGGTCGGCATGACACCGCATGAAATGATCGAAGCCGGTTTCAGGCCGGTGGGAGCAGACTTTCCCGTGTTCCTGCACCCGAAGACCCATGAAGAGTACGCGCTGGCGCGCACCGAGCGCAAGGTCGCGCCCGGCTACAAGGGCTTCGTGTTTCATGCCGCACCGACTGTCACACTCGAACAGGATCTCGCACGGCGCGATCTGACCATCAACGCGATGGCCAAAGACACCAATGGTCACCTCATTGATCCGTACGGCGGACAGGCGGACTTGCATCACAAGTCGCTGCGGCACGTCGGCGAAGCCTTCCGTGAAGACCCGGTGCGCATCCTGCGTACCGCGCGCTTTGCCGCGCGATTCGCGCCGCTTGGCTTCGCGGTCGCCGACGAAACCACGACGCTGATGCGCGACATGGTGGCTGCCGGTGAAGTGGATGCGCTGGTACCGGAGCGCGTGTGGACTGAACTGGCGCGCGGGATGATGGAAGCCGCACCGTCGCGCATGTTTGAGGTGCTGCGCTCATGTGGCGCGCTGGCGCGAATCGCGCCGGAAATCGACCGGCTGTGGGGAGTCCCACAAGCCAAGGTATCGCACCCGGAGATCGACACCGGCGTGCACGTCATGCTGGTGCTCGACTACGCCGCGTCGATTCAAGCCAGCCTGCCGGTGCGCTTTGCCGCACTGACGCACGACCTCGGCAAGGCCGTCACGCCCGCGCAGTATCTGCCTCGACACCCCGGCCACGAGGTCAAAAGCGTCGAGCTCGTTGAAGCGATGTCTGCACGATTGCGCATTCCTGCTGAATGCCGCGACCTCGCCGTTACGGTCGCGCGGTGGCATAGCGACATTCACAATGCACTGTCCTTGAGCGGCGAAAAATTGCTTGCGCTCATGGACGGGTGCGACGCGTTGCGGCGCACCGATCGGTTTGGCGACGTCCTCACCGCCACCGCCTGCGATCACCACGGCCGCCTTGGCTTTGCCATGACACCGTACCCACCGCAAGCCTATCTGGCACGAGCATTGGGTCGTTTGAAATCGCTCGACTTTGGCGAAATCGCAAAAGCACATCAAGCCAACGTTGCCGACGCCATTGGCTTGGCAAAACTTCACGCACTCCAACAATTCATTGAAGAGGAACAGCAAACATGACCGATGTCTTGCGCGCAAAAGCGATCCGCATCCACGAACACGGCGGGCCCGAGGTATTGCGTTGGGAAGACGTAGAGGTACCGGCACCGGCCCCCGGCGAAGTTCGCCTGCGCACAACCGCTGCGGGCCTCAACTACATTGACACCTATCACCGCACCGGTGCGTACAAGGTCGCCCTACCCGCTGTTTTGGGCCGCGAGGGCGCGGGCATTGTCGAGGCGATCGGCAGCGGCGTTAGCGACATTGCCGTGGGCGACCGCGTCGCCTATGCCTCCTCGCCGATGGGTGCCTACGCCGAAGTGCGACTGATGCCGGCCGAGCGCGTCGTCAAGGTCCCCGCCGGCATCAGCGACAAGCAGGCTGCATCGATGATGTTGAAGGGCATGACAGCACAGTACCTGCTGCGTCGAACCTATCGGGTAAAAGCGGGCGACGTTATCTTGTCGCAAGCGGCGGCCGGCGGGGTGGGCTTGATTTTGGGACAGTGGGCAAAGTCATTGGGGGCAACGGTAATTGGCACCGTCGGCTCCGACGAAAAAGCAGTACTGGCGCGGGCAAACGGGTGCGACCACGTCATCAACTATCGTACTGAAGATTTCCAAGCGCGCGTGATGGAAATCACCGACGGCAAGAAGTGCCAGGTCGTCTACGACGGCGTCGGCCAAGACACGTGGGCGAAGTCGCTTGATTGCATCGCGCCGCTCGGCATGATGGTGTCGTTCGGCGCGGC
>JAYVUH010000396.1:0-4142 GCA_043788115.1 Burkholderiales bacterium | reverse complement strand
GGCAACGTGGTGGCGGGTCGTATTGCCAATCGCTTCGACCTGCGCGGTACCAACGCCGTGACCGACGCCGCGTGCGCCAGCTCGCTGGCTGCCGTGTCGATGGGCGTCAACGAACTACAGATCGGTCAATCGGACCTCGTCATCACCGGCGGCGTCGACGCGATGAACGACATTTTTATGTACATGTGCTTCAGTAAGACACCCGCGCTTTCGCCATCCGGCGACTGCCGGCCGTTTTCCGATGCGGCCGACGGTACACTGCTCGGCGAAGGGATTGCCATGATGGCGCTCAAGCGTCTTGATGACGCAGAGCGCGATGGCGACCGGGTGTACGCCGTTATTCGCGGCATCGGTTCAGCGTCCGACGGGCGTGCCAACAGCGTTTATGCGCCGCTGCCCGAGGGGCAAGCGCGCGCTCTGCGTCGTGCTTACGAAGTGGCCGGATTCGGCCCGGAGACGGTCGAACTGGTCGAGGCACATGGCACCGGCACCAAGGCCGGCGATGTCGCCGAGTTCGCTGGGTTAAAGCTTGCATTCGGTGGAGAGCGTGACGACAAACAGTGGTGCGCGCTCGGCACGGTCAAGTCGCAAATCGGCCACACCAAGGCAGCCGCTGGCGCAGCCGGCTTGTTCAAGGCGGTGATGGCGCTACACCACAAAGTGCTACCACCAACGATCAAGATCGACCGCCCGAACCCAAAACTGGACATCGAACAGAGCCCGTTCTACCTGAATACCCACCGCCGCCCGTGGATTCGCGACGGTGCGCACCCACGCCGCGCCGCCGTGTCGAGCTTCGGCTTCGGCGGCAGTAACTTTCACGTCGCACTTGAAGAATACGTACCTTCGGTGGATACCGGCAAAGCGGCCTGGCGATTGCGTTCGGTTCCCACCGAGTTGGTATTGCTCAGTGCCAACAGTCCGACTGAGTTGGTTGCCAAGTGCCGCGCACTGGCGGGCTGCAAGAAAGAACTTTGCCACGTTGCCCGCGAGACGCAACTTTCGTTTGCCTCAGGCGACCCGGTACGCCTTGCGATTATCGCCGCAGATGTAGGCGAACTGGGAGAAAAGCTGGCGCAAGCGGCCACCACCATTGAAAAGACACCAAACGCGGCATACGCCAGCCCGCTAGGGGTGTACTACGCGCCCAGCGCGGCAGGCGCAGGAGAGCTCGCTTTCCTGTTCCCCGGTCAGGGCAGCCAGTACGTGGGTATGGGTGCCGAGATGGCAATGTCGTTCGACCAGGCGCGGCAAGCTTGGGACGATGCGGCCAATTTTTCGTTTGACGGCGAACGCCTGCACGATGTGGTGTTTCCGAAGCCGGCGTTCACCGACGCGGACCGTGAAGCGCAACAGAAAAAATTGACGGCCACCGAGTGGGCGCAGCCCGCGCTTGGCGTGCATAGCCAGTCGCTGGCAAACGTGCTGCACGCTGTCGGCGTACGGTCGTCCTGCGTTGCCGGCCATAGCTTCGGCGAGATTTCCGCATTGCATGCAGCGGGTGTCTTTGACGCAGCCAGTTTGGTCAAAGTCGCGCGTCGGCGCGGTGAATTGATGCGTGATGCTTCCGTCGTACCCGGCGCGATGACCGCTGTGGCGGGTTCCATCGAGGCGGTGCGGGCGGCAGTTGCCGCGAGCGGCGCCAACGTGGTTGTTGCCAATCACAACGCGCCGAATCAGGTGGTGCTGTCGGGGTCAGTCGAAGAGATCAGCAAGGTGGAAGCGGCGTTGGCAGCCAAGGCAATGACTGCCAGGCGCCTGTCCGTTGCAACGGCATTCCACAGCCCGCTGGTGGCCGGTTCCAGCGCGCCGTTTGGCAAATTTCTGCAGGGCGTAAAAGTCAGTGCGCCACAGCACGATGTCTACAGCAACGCAACGGCATCAACCTATACCAAGAAAGCGACAGCAATCCGCGAGCAAATCGCCGCGCAGCTTTCCCAGTCGGTACGATTCGTCGAGCAAATCGAGGCCATGTATGCGCGCGGTGTGCGCACCTTTGCTGAAGTCGGCGCAGGAGGCGTGCTGACCGATTTGGTTGGACGGATTCTCGGGGATCGCCCGCACCGAGCCGTTAGCCTAGACCGTAAAGGCAAGCACGGCGTCACCGCGTTTCAGGAAGGGCTAGGACGTCTCGCGTTGGCTGGCGTGGCAATCGATTTTGCCCCGCTGTGGACGCAGTACGCACCACTCTCTGAGAAGCCGGTGAAGAAACCTGCAATGACCATGCCCATTCTCGGCACCAATGCTGGTCGGCCGTATCCGCCAGCGGGTGGCGCGAAGGCTTTGCCGCTGCCCAATCCGCCTCGTGCTGTGCCAGCAACCGTGATTATTCGTGAATCAGTAGACGTTCCAGTTGTGCCCGCAGCCGTTGCGGCGCGTACCCCAGTCATTACGACCGAGGCGCATCTTGCGTGGGTAAATGCCTTCCAAGAAACGCAGCGGCAAACCGCCGAGGCGCACGCCGCGTATCAGAACGCGATGGCGGAAAGCCACATGGCGTTCCTGAAAACGGCGGAGGCATCGTTCGCTGGACTAGGCGCGCTGCTGCACGGTGGTGTTGCCCCGCAGGCAAATCAGCTTGTGCCCGCCTCCATACTTGCACCAATTCCTGCAGCCGCACCGCTAGCCGCTGCTGCAGCTGCGCCATCTGCAGCCGTTCAGGTTCAGGTTGTAGTACCGCAGACACCGTCTATTGTTGTTCCCCCACCAGCGCCGGTGCAGGTCGTCACGCCAGCAGTTGCGTCGGTCCCGGCCCCGCAAGCCGCGCCAGAGTTTGATCTTGAGGCATTGATGATGGGCATCGTCGCCGAGAAAACTGGCTACCCGCAGGAGATGCTCGGCGTGCATATGCAGCTCGAAGCTGATCTCGGTATCGACAGCATCAAGCGCGTCGAGATTCTTTCCGCGTTGCGTGAACGCGCGCCGAATCTGCCGGAGGTGAAGGCAGTTGAACTAGCAATGTTGCGTACGCTCGGACAGATCATCGAGTATATGCGTGCTGCTGGTGGTACTGCAATTGCCGCTGCGCCGGTCTCTGCTGCCGCCGCGATCGCCGTCGTAACCTCAACCCCGGTCACCGCCGCAGCAGAGACAATCGCCCCACAATCCGCACCAGTGCTTGATCTTGAAGCTGTGATGATGTCCATCGTCGCCGAGAAAACCGGCTACCCGAAGGAAATGCTCGGTGTGCACATGGAGCTTGAGGCTGACCTCGGTATCGATAGCATCAAGCGCGTTGAGATTTTTTCCGCGCTGCGCGAGCGTGTGCCGCATCTGCCGGAATTGAAGGCGGCTGAGGTGGCGTTGTTGCGTACCCTTGGACAAATTATCGACAACATGCGTGTTGTCGGCGGCGCTGCGTTTGCCGTTGCGACGCTTGCCGTTGCGCCGTTTGTCGCTGCTGCGGCGCAGCTCGTGCCGAATACCGATACAGACTTCGTTCCCACCGCGCAAACGTCGCAGGTGCTTGATCTTGAAGCGTTGATGATCTCCATCGTCGCTGAGAAAACGGGTTACCCGCAAGAAATGCTCGGTATGCGAATGGCGCTTGAAGCTGACCTCGGCATTGATAGCATCAAGCGCGTCGAAATTCTTTCCGCACTGCGCGAACGCATGCCGAATCTGCCGGAGGTAAAGGCATCAGAGCTTGCGTTGCTGCGCACGCTTGGGCAAATCGTCGAGCACATGCGCGCTGCTGGAGAACCAACGGTGCCCACCGTGAGTGCAGCGGCCACGGCCAATAGTTCGTCTGGCGTTGAACGATTTGCTGTGCGTGAAGTGTCCGCCAGCCCGGTCGGGTTGGCACTCGCAGGAATTTTCAGCGCACAGCATTTAGTCGTCACTGACGATGGCACCGGTGTCGCTGCTGCGGTGGTCTTCAGCCTGGCGAATCGCGGCGTGAAGGCTAGCGTTGTGCCAACAGTTCCAAGCGATGCCGACGCCGTTGTCTTCCTCGGCGGTTTGCGCGCTTTAAAAACAGTCGATGATGCGGTTGCGGTCAATCGCGAAGCTTTCCGCGCCAGCCGTATGGTTGCCACACGCATGACCCACGAGGGCGGCGCGTTTGTGACCGTGCAGGACACGACCGGCGACTTTGGCCTCTCGGGACGCGATGCGACGCGCGCTTTCCTCGGCGGTATCAG
>JAYVUH010000395.1:0-2129 GCA_043788115.1 Burkholderiales bacterium | reverse complement strand
GCGCGCACGGCACGCCAGCTTCTACCATTAGTTAGCAAGGCCAACGATCAGCCGACATCCGATCTGCTGACCCAGCGGCTCCAGGTGCACGAGAAGACCGCCTGGATGCTGCGCAGTTTGCTTGCCGAGTGAACCCATTGCTATGGAAACAAACAATCGAGCGGCGAATCGAATGGCCGCTCTGCGAACTTTGAACGGCGGCTAGCGGCCCGACATCAACGCTGGATCGACTTCAGGCCAGAAACTTTTCCCGGGTAAGCGCCGCCCTGTCGCAGCAGGCGCTCAGCCGGAATGCCGAATTTCCGATGCAAGCCCTCGATCATCCGCAACGTCAAAGGTCGACGCCGGTTCAGCACTTCATACACGCGGTTGCTACGCCCGATGACCGGCACAAGATCTTTCACCGTCAATCCGGATTGCTCCATCCGGAACTTGATTGCCTCGACTGCGTCGGGAAGGTCCAGCGGAAGGGGTAGTTGATTTACACGATGATGCGGTACTTGTTGCCGCCCATAGTGAACACCACGCGACCGTCCATCAGGATGCTCGCCGAACCAAACTGGCGCTTCACCTCGCTGGGCTTTGCCCAATCGGCCTTCAGAACGTCGCGATGCCAAGCCAGCGTTGGCCCTTCGGCATCGCGGTACCGTGAGAATCTCAACCAGAAGGCCTCCAAGGTCGACAGGGCAATCACCCGCATACGCGCAGGCGTAGTCCCACAATGGGACTAATGCAACTCCTGCCCCCGCCGTGCCTTCGGCCGTTGCCCTGGCGCCACCGGATCAGCGGCAGGTTGGCCAGTCCAGCGCTAGCAGTGCGGTGGTTCGAGTCCGGGTCGGACTCGAAATCGCCTGTAAGCGATTGAACTGCTGAGGATTATTTCAGGGCGTGATCTTGGTACCCCCAGCGGTACCCCCAATTTTGTGGGCGGCAGTGATACCGGTTGCTACGCGGTGGGCCGAGCAAGAGATTGCAACCGTGCAATCGCGATGCTGAGCGGCCAACCGGGAGGCCAACGTTGCAGGTCACCGACGGCAGGTGTCGTCGCGACTATGAAGCGAAGTCGTGGTAGGCTGCGGATCTGTACTTTACCTTTATGTGATCGATGGGAGAAAGGTATGAGCACTATTACTGTTTCCTCGAAATTTCAAATCGTTATTCCCTTAAGAATTCGTCAGTCGCTTGGCATCTCGCCCGGCGAGAAACTCCACGCCATCGAGTATCGCGGCAGGATCGAGCTCGTGCCGGTAGGCCGGACTAAGACAGCCCGGGGATCGTTGAAGGGCATTGATACCAAAGTGCCTCGCGATGCCGATCGCGTATGAACGTTGTCGATTCGTCCGCGTGGCTTGAATATTTCGCCGACGGCCCTAACGCAGCGGTATTCGCCAAGCCGATCGAGTCAACGCGGCTGCTGCTGGTGCCGTCGATCTCGCTCTTTGAAGTGTTCAAGCGGGTGAGCCAGCAGCGAGACGAGGATGACGCTCTTAGGGTTGTTGCGGTCATGGAGCAAGGTAAAGTCGTGGGTCTCGATGGCGCGACAGCGCTCGAAGCCGCACGACTATCTATTCTGCACAAGATCGCAATGGCAGACAGCATCATGCTGGCGACCGCACGGCGACACAAAGCGACGCTATGGACGCAGGATGCTGATTTCGATGGCCTTCTGGGCACCCGATATTACGCCAAGCGGTAGGCGACCCCAGGCCCGCGACCACTTTGAATCCGACTGCGAACCACGTCACGATCAGCTTGCGATGTGAATCGGCGTTGAATCTTGACCCGTTTCAGCGCATTCCGGCGTCCAACGCAGACCAGCTCAATATCAAGTTTGCGCCAGTAGTTTCAAAGAGATGCAGTTCACCTGGCTGGTGGATTTTGGACGCCGCTCCCTGCTCAATCGACAGCGCCTGTTCACAATACCGGGTGATACGCAGGGGGCCGCAACAACGATCCTTAGTCCCCGGGCGGAAGGCGCAGCGGCCCGCCCGCCGGGAGTATGATGCTCCCATGGCTGCGATTACGTCGGATGAGGCTCGCGCATACTTCGCCCGCTGGGAAATGGTCCGCGAGTTCGAGACCGCAGAGCTGCGGCGCACCTCGACGGACACCAAGCTGCGCCAGCTATC
>JAYVUH010000394.1:0-2046 GCA_043788115.1 Burkholderiales bacterium | reverse complement strand
GAACGCGAGCTGGACGCCGCGCTGGCGCAAACCCGCGCCGACCTAGCGGCCGGGCGCATAGTGCAGGAGTCGCCCGAAGCGCACGTAGCGAGGCTGAATGCGGCGAATAAGACATTGTGATCATGCAGCAACGCCATCGACCACTGTCGCTTCGACCGCGTGCCGCAGCTAACACGCATCGGCCAACCCAATTTCAGCTCTAAATATACCTTTTCGGGTAATATCAGCGATGCCACAACAAGACAAGCCGCTCGCGTGGATAGGCAGCAGCAAGAAGGATTTGATGGCACTGCCGACTGCGGTGCGCAAGTTCTTTGGACATGCGCTGGACTTCGCGCAGCGTGGCGACAAACACGATGCGGCCAAGGTGCTCAAAGGCTTTGGTGGCGCCGGTGTGCTAGAGGTGGTGGAGGACGATCAGGATGGCACTTACCGCGCCGTTTACACCGTCAAGTTTGCGCAGGCGGTGTTTGTGTTGCATTGCTTCAGCAAGAAAAGCAAGCGCGGAATAGAGACCCCAAAAATGGACATGGACGTTATTCGCGTACGGCTAAAAGCGGCCGAAGCGCTTGCCAAGGAGCTGTGACATGAACAAACATCTAACAACGCGCACCATCAACGGCATGGAGGTCGAAATGAGTTCGGGCAATGTGTTTGCCGACCTGGGCTTGCCCAATGCCGACAAGCTCAAGATCAAGTCGGGCTTGGTGATTGAAATTTCCCGAGCCATTCAACGACTCGAACTGACCCAGAAAGCCGCCGCCGAGCGCATGGGCATTCCGCAGCCCAAGGTGTCAGCCATGCTGCGGGGTGACTTCTCCAACCTGTCCGAGCGCAAGTTGATGGATTGCCTGAACCGCTTGGGCTACGACATTGAAATCAAGGTGCGGCCCGCTGCTAACCCGCTGGGACATCTGATGCTGGCGGTTGCATAAATGCGACCATGAGCCTGCACAAGGAAATCAGCTTCGAAACCGAGGTCTGCCAGTACCTGGCTGACCAAGGCTGGCTATACACCGAGGGCGACGCGGCAAGCTACGACCGGGCCCGTGCAGTTTTTCCGGCAGACGTGTTGGCCTGGGTGCAGGCCACACAGCCCAAGGCCTGGGAGACGCTGGGCAAAAACCACGGTGCCAACGCAGGCGAGACCTTGCTCTCCCGCCTGCGCGGCCAGCTCGACCAGCGTGGCACCCTCGACGTCCTGCGCCACGGCATCGAATTGTTGGGCCTGAAGCAGCCCCTAATACTGGCGGAGTTCAAACCCGCGCTGGCCATCAATACCGACATCCTGGCGCGTTACGCCGCCAATCGCCTGCGCGTGGTTCGCCAGGTGCGTTACTCGCTGCACAACGAGAACTGCATCGACCTCGTGTTGTTCTTGAACGGCATTTCGGTCGCCACCGTGGAGCTCAAGACCGACTTCACGCAGAGCATTGGTGACGCCATTGACCAGTACCGATTTGACCGCCCGCCCCGCTCCAAAGGCCAGGATGCCGAGCCGTTGTTGTCGTTCCCGCATGGTGCATTGGTGCACTTTGCCGTGAGCAACAGCGAGGTGCACATGGTCACCAAGCTGGCCGGCCCAGCCACTGAGTTCTTGCCCTTCAACCTGGGCGACGACGGTGCGGCGGGCAACCCAGTCAACCCACACGGCGGGCACCGCACGGCCTACCTGTGGCAGCAGGTGTGGGCGCGCGATAGCTGGCTCGAAATTCTGGGCCGTTACCTGATCGCCCGGCGCGACCAGAAGAAGCAAATTACCGAGGTCGTCTTCCCGCGTTATCACCAACTCGATGTAACCCGCAAGATTCAGGCAGCCGTGCTGGAAGATGGCCCTGGCGGCAAGTACCTGATCCAGCATTCGGCGGGTTCCGGCAAAACCAACTCCATTGCGTGGACGGCGCACTTCCTGGCGGCGCTACATGACGCCGATAACAAGAAGGTGTTCGACACGGTGCTTGTAGTGTCCGACCGCAACGTGATTGACTCGCAACTGCAGGAGGCTTTGTTCGACTTTCAGCGCACCAGTGGTGTCGTGGCGACCAT
>JAYVUH010000393.1:0-2232 GCA_043788115.1 Burkholderiales bacterium | reverse complement strand
ATTGGGAGCACACGATGAATCCTGAAAATGCTTGGAACACACGTCGGCGTTGGCTGAAGTCCGCTGCTGCACTAGGGCTGTTCGGCGCAGCCGGACTCTCCGGTCTGATTCAGGAGGCGCTCGCCAAGGGTGATCTGCCGACGACACTCGGCATCAATGCGCTGACCGGCGAGGTTACCGTCAACGGTCAGGCGGCGAAGGTTGGCACTGCAGTTAAGCCTGGCGATATCATCGCCACGGGTCGCGGCAGCAGCGCGACCGTGGTGATCGGCAAGGACGCATTTTTGCTGCGCGAAAACACGCGTATCGAGTTCAAGCCATCGCCGAGCAACAGCAGCGTTACGGACGCGATCCTGATCTCGACGGGAAAAATACTCTCCGTCTTTGGCAAGCGTCTTGGTAACGAAGCCGCCGTTGCGGTTCGCACTAAAAACGCAACGATCGGCATTCGCGGCACCGGCTGCTACGTTGAGATCGAAGACAAGCGCACCTACTTCTGTCTTTGCTACGGTACCGCTGCCGTTGATGGTGCAGGGATGTCTGCGCCAACGATCATCAACACGACGCATCACGAAAGCCCCGTGTGGCTTGACGACAGCGGCGGCGTGATGAAAGTTGAAAAAGCGGGCTTCGTTAATCACACCGATCTCGAACTCATCATGCTCGAAAAATTGCAGGGCCGTGAACCGCCGTTTGTGGCGATGGGCTTGACCGGCAAATATTGAAAGTCAAGCACTGGCGCGGTGCTTGAGGCATTTTCGCCTCAAAGTGCGCGTGGAATGGACACTTTGGTGATTTGTTACCGCGCCGGCTGTTCGATTGCTGCCCGCGCCCTGAGACTCACGCCAACGACCCGTAATAGACCCGCGTGTCGTACTCAAACGCCACCGTTCCGCCAGCCGCATACGCATCAAAAATCTCCCGCGCACGCTTCGCCAGCGGTGGGTAGTTCGGATGGTCTTTGGCGGGCACGTACGACGAAGAATGCAGGCGGCCCATCAGCCCCTCAAAATCAAATCGCTGAATGTTGTCGAACGACGCTTCGTGGAAAGGGCCACCGAAAAATGGCGCGAACACTTTGTTGTCCTGAATGTTCTTGTGATTGATTTCTTTGTAGTCAGTGCCCCAGGTTTGCAACAGGTCTTCGTAGTCGCGCAGGAACGGTGTCGAGTCGACGCGACGGTCGTTCCACACCAAGACCACCACGCCGTCAGGTTTCAACACCCGCTTAAATTCGGCGCGCGTTTTGTCGTGATCAAACCAGTGAAACGCCTGCCCCGCGAGCAAGAAATCCATGCTCTGCGTCGGCAGGCGCGTTGTCTCCGCGCTGCCGTCGAGGGTGGTGTAGCGCGCGAACTCGGCGAGGTAAGCCTCCCCTGCTTCGCGCATTTCCTTGTTTGGTTCGACGCCAACGACCGCGTTGCCATTCTCAAGAAAAATCTTGGCGAGGATGCCGGTGCCCGCGCCGATGTCACCAATCACGCTCTCAGGCGTGAGCTCGCAATTCGCGGCTAGCAGGTCGATGATCTCAACCGGATAGTGGGGGCGGTACTTCACGTAGTCCGCGACGCGATCGGAGAAGCGCGTGGTTGCGTTGGCGGCGGGTTTGCGTGATGGCGCTGGGGATACTGGTGCAGGTGGCAGGGACATTTAGAACCACTCCTCTCGCATGTCGAGCGTTGTCGTGTCGAGCGCCTCAAGCAGATCAAGCATCGGCGAGACTTTAGGTAATTCGAAGGCGTAGAAATATTTGCAGGCCTGCAATTTGCCGGCGTAGAAGTCTTCGTCAGCGTCATCAACGCCTTGCGCCTTTGATGCGGCGAGCGCTTGCTCCAACCAGATCCAAGCCATCACGATGTGGCCGAACGCCTCAAGGTACGTCGTCGCGTTGGCAAGCGTCGTATTGAGATCACCGGCTGCGTAGAGTTTCTGCGTGGTCAGCATGATGCGCTTGGTCTGCATCGCGAGTGCAGCGGCGTACGTGCTGAGCGAGCGGAGCGCACTCGCTGCCGCAATCGTTTGGCTGATGCGCGTGCCTAGCAGTGCGAATGCACGGCCTTCTTGCATCACCACCTTCCGGCCGAGCAGATCAAGCCCCTGAATGCCGTGCGTGCCCTCGTGGATCGGGTTGAGGCGGTTATCGCGATAAAACTGCTCGACCGGGAAGTCGCGCGTGTAGCCGTAGCCACCATGAACCTGTATCGCCAACGAGTTGGCTTCCAGGCACCATTG
>JAYVUH010000392.1:0-2784 GCA_043788115.1 Burkholderiales bacterium | reverse complement strand
GCACGTTTGTGCTCGACACCACAGATCGTCGCGTGTTTGCCCGACATTTCGCGCAAATTAATGCGCTGGTAGCCGTCGTCCCGTGTTTCGCGCTCGACTATCCGCGGCAATATGCGCTCATCCCTACGGTTCACGAAGCCATCATCCGGCACGCTGCTCACTGGAACTCGCTTCAGGTTCCAGCCATTCGTCAAGCGACCGCAGACCTTAGTTTGGCAAGTTAGCATTCGCGCTTCCTCAAGCCGCGACTCGCGTTATGACATGGTAACTTGCCATTGACTTACGCTGTTATAGAGCACGCTCTCGGTAGCGATTTCGCCGCCCGCGCGCTCCAATATGCGCTCGACAACGCCGCTCGTTTTCAACAGAGCGGCGTCGGCACCGATGCGCGCTACGACCCGGCATACCGCGAGTCGCGACGACTCGACGATGTAGGCGTGCTAGATGCGGAGCTTCGAGACTATTTCATGTCTCGCGCGGGTGATCTTGCGACGTGGTTGGGAATGCCGCCATTCGTGCCCGACGCGCTCGAGATGGAGGTGGTGGCGCATGGTGACGGGGCGTATTTCCGGCGGCACATCGACACCTTCACCGGCGGGCGGCGAGAATCACCGATGGATCGGGTGATAAGCGCTGTGTACTATTTTCATGCGGAGCCAAAAGTTTTTTCAGGGGGCGCATTGCGACTGTTTCCTCTGAATTTTCAAGACAAATTGGCGCTCACGGCGGTGGAGATTCAACCCGAACGGGATCGCGTAGTCGCGTTTCCATCGTGGCTACCGCACGAGGTCGCACCAGTCACCAGTCCATCAAAAAATTTCGCTGATGCGAGGCTCTCCATCAATTGCTGGTTGCTTCGGGCGAGAGGTTGATGTGCACCCGGCTACGTTTTGGCTTTGGCAGATGCGTGCGCGAGCCCAGCCATGACCATGCCTTGTTTTAGCTTCGCCCATGTAACGACATAGTTCGGGAGCGGTGCAGCCTGCGATTGATAAACGTTCACCATTTCTGCGATGAGTTGCAAGCGAGCGCTGAAATCAAGCGATTGCGGCAAGCGTTGGATGTGTGCCGTGCGTGCGCCAACGGCGCGCAGCGTGAACGAAAAACTAATTCGATGAAACGTAGCGGTCGGACTCATATCGCCTCCCCAGTGCAATACGTTTGCATTCCAACCCACCACGCTGCCAGCGGTGGCGGGTAGCGCTACGCCCTGTCCCGCGTCAGCAGCAGCATGCGAGGACATCGAGTGCGGGTAGTTCGTGTCTCGTGGCAGCGGTACAGCCCACATGCAGGCATTGGTTTCATCGACGTCGGTCAGTGGAATCCACACGTTAGTCAAGGCTGGTTTGCCATCAGCACCGTTCTCTACGGCATAAGAGCCGCGGTGAGCTTTCCAGCCGCTGGTGGGCGTCCCACGGGCTAAATGCCATGCCCAAATATCAGGAAGCACTTCGACCGCGCCTGTGAATTGAGCAACACGCGGCGCGATCACTTCGAGGCATTGCCAAAAAGCATCGTAAACGTAAGCAAACAGTGCGGGTACGTTGACCGATTCAAGCGCAATGACAACGTCCCGCATGGCTGCCACCGTGTCGGACGGCAGTACGTTAGGGATCCTGAACCACCCGTCGGTCTCGAACCTAGCCAGAGCCACGGCGGAAGGAAAATCGTCGCTGAGAGCCTTGGCAGGATGATGTACGCCAACAAAGTCGGTACGCCTTTCAATGGCGAGATTGGGGGCAAGCTGGGCAAACCAGTCGCGCGATTCAAGACGCTTAATAGCTGCGATATCGTTGGCGTTCACCGGATGGGTCTAAGTCACTAGGTTAATGCTGTGCGACATGGCCTCATCGGACTCAGTCCGGACGGAAGTTGCGACTAACCCTCTATTCGCCATAATTCGCCGTCATGCGTTGCACGAACCCGGTTGCCTCGGCAAGGCTCGGGAAACTTCCCACGTATTTGCCATGGAGTTGTTCTGCGAGGTCAGTGATCGTGCTGCTGCTGACTTGCATCTGTTGCAACACCCACAGCGCCGCCTCTCCCTTGGCACTGAGCGCAGGTTGAGCCGAGCCGGCTCGCTTTCGCATGTCGGCAATGGACATCGGGCGTGACAGAAATGTTGAGTGACGACGCTCCTGACCGCCGCTGCGCACGATCCAGGACCAATCACCAAAAATGGGTCGATTCAGTTTGACGTGAAGGTTATCGCCAGCCTCCAGAGACATTGGTGGATTCACGGGAAAAAGTTGCGGCGACCAATGAACGGCAGGATCATTCGGGCCTGTTGAAAGCCAAGTGTCGCCGAGCTGGATGCGAATCCACACACACAGTGCCTGACATTCGCCGCTGTGTTCTATCGCCATTTCCGTGTCTACTAGACACTCGGCGTGCGACGCGGTTTGCAAGTCCATAGTTAGTACGGCTGTCGCAGCAGCGAGAAACTGCAACGGTGGATCCCGTTGTCGCTCGTTGTATGTTTCATTAAGCGCGAAGCGCTGCGCAGCGGACAGATCGACACCGATGCTCGGCTTAGTCCACGGCGAAACCGATTCTGTGGTGAAGCGCGGCGCAGACACAGGTGCGAGCATCAGCTCCGCGCGATCAGGAATCAAATGGCCACTGGGGCGCAGCCACTGGTCGCGGGCGCGGAAGAGGGACGGCAACAGATCCTCTGAGAACAGCGAGTTGCCAGTGAAAACGGACGTTATCAGATCAACTTTTTCTGGAAGGGACACTTCCTCGATACGCTTGTGCAATACCACAACCTGGTCTGCCACACCG
>JAYVUH010000391.1:0-2148 GCA_043788115.1 Burkholderiales bacterium | reverse complement strand
ATCGATACGCAGTCAGGTACCGCGCGCTTTGCGTTCGACGTGCCGCAGTTGCTCGATGGCATCGAGGTCGTGACGGTGGCGGTAGGTCTGTTTGCGGTTGGCGAAACGCTGTGGACAGCATCGAAGGACTACAAGGTCCAGGAAACCATGAACGAGATGCGCGGCTCGATCTGGATGACGAAAGAAGACTGGAAGCGCTCCTGGGGGCCGTGGCTGCGCGGCACCGCGATCGGGTTTCCATTTGGTGCCATTCCAGCCGGTGGCGCAGAGATACCGACCTTCTTGTCGTATGCGATGGAAAAGAAGCTGACCAAGCACCCAGAGGAATTTGGCAAAGGCGCGATTGAGGGCGTGGCTGGGCCAGAGGCGGCGAACAATGCGTCCTCAACCGGCACCATGACCACATTGCTGGCGCTCGGCTTGCCGACCTCAGCCACCGCGGCGATCCTGCTCGCCGCCTTCCAGCAATACGGCTTGCAGCCGGGGCCGTTACTGTTTGTGAATTCAGCCGACCTCGTTTGGGCACTGATCGCCTCGATGTATATCGGCAACGTGATGTTGCTGGTGCTTAATCTGCCGTTGGTTGGCATCTGGGTCAAGTTGCTGCAGATTCCCAAGCCGATGCTCTACTCAGGCATTCTGATATTCGCCACGCTCGGCGTGTTTGGCATGCGTCAGTCGGCGTTCGATATTTTCTTGCTTTATGCGATTGGATTGCTTGGATTCTTGATGCGTCGTTACGATTTCCCGACTGCGCCAGTCATCATCGGCATGATCTTGGGTCCGCTGGCCGAAGCGCAACTCCGGCGTTCACTGTCGATCAGCCAAGGCGACTGGACGATCTTCCTGCAAAAGCCGCTGTCGGCCACGCTGCTGGCAATCACCGCCCTGATCCTGCTCGGCCCGTGGGCTTGGAGAAAGATTAAAAAATCCTAGTATCGACGGGCAGTTTGGGGCGTTTTGCCTCAAGAAGCCCGCTAAGGCGCTGGGCCAGCACCAATAGGTACACGTCTGTGACTTGCTTCGATGCGGCGATTCCAACCATACCACCCGAGCAGGTTGTGAATGATAAATAGTTGTCCGCGCGGCAGCGGCGCGACAAGCCGCTAGATGTAAATGATCGATTCCGAATAGCGCGCGACGACCGGGTCGTGCGTCATCAGCCGCAGCGGCTCGACAATGGCTTGGGCGATGAGAATCCGGTCGAACGGATCGTGGTGATGCGGTGGCAACGTTTCTACCTGGACCGCGTGAGCGGCGGTGACGTGAAGCAGCAGGTATCCTGCGCGTTCAAAAAAATTCAGTGCATCGCCTGCTGACACGGGCATATCAGCGCGGCCGAGTGAGTGTTTGATCGCGATTTCCCAAATACTCGCCGCGCTGATCCAAACGTTGTTTTGAGGCGACGCGATTTGCACACGCGCCTCGGCCTTTAACCGCGGACTGTCGACGATCGCCCACAGCGCGACATGTGTATCAAGCAGCAGATTCAAGGCGCTTTGCTAGCTTGAAACAAAGCCGCGACGAGATCGTTACACCCGTCGATTGTCTCGGGTACCTCAAACGCGCCCTTGGCGATGCCCAAACGCTGACCACTCCGGACAGCGCCAATCGGCACTAACTTTGCCGCAGGGCGGCCGTTTCGGGCGATGATGATTTCCTGCTCCCGCCCCTGCTCGATGGCATCGACCAGACGGGATAACGTGGACTTGGCTTCCAACATATTGACTGACTGCATGCTACCCTCCTTTTGATATGGCTTAGTCTAGTCTGGCTAATGTGCTGTGTCAAGCCCGTGACGACCACCGCGAAAAGGAATCTACGCCTTTGGCTCGTCCCGCCCTAAGCCTTCCCTCGAATTTCAGCCAGCAAGTCTGGATGTCGATCTAGTACTTTTAGCAAGTTCACCAGGGCGAGTGGCGGCTTCGTCTTGCCTGTCTCGTAACGCGAAAAGGCATTGATGCCACCGCCGAAGATTTCCGCCGCTTCCCGTTGATCGAGCGCGAGTTTCCTACGAACACTGAGGATAAAGCCGGGATCGACGAACGCGGCGTTCACTTGCTTGTTGAACGCTCGCATCACACGCATGACGCGCTCCGTTTCGGTCATGTCGGTAATAGACTCATCGCACGCAGGGCAAAAATCGGC
>JAYVUH010000390.1:0-4139 GCA_043788115.1 Burkholderiales bacterium | reverse complement strand
CGCCGACCCTCGCGACGTCGCTGGGCGTCAGATTGTTCCAATAAGAGACGAATCGTTTAAGCGGTGTTGGCAATGTGGCCTCACAGATCGGTCGACGTCTTGATCGCCCGGAAATACAAAGAATACGGCAGATGTCGCAACATCTTTAGCACATTGGTAAACCGTTTCGGAAAGTGAATCTCGAATTCGCCTTTGGCGAAACCCTTCTCGATCTGGGCTGCCGCTTCTTCAGATGTAATGATAGACGGCATTTCAAAATCGTTGTTAGCGGTCAGTGGAGTCTTCACAAAGCCGGGATTGATCAGATAAATATCGAGGCCCTTTTCCTTCAAGTCAATGTACAAGGTCTCGGCAAGGTTGATGAGTGCGGCTTTGGTCGGGCCGTACACGAGCGACTTCGGCAATCCGCGGTAACCCGCAACGGACGAGACCAGCGCGATGCCGCCGGCTTTTTGTTTCATCAAGGTCGGGATGACCACCGACAGGCCGTTCATGAAGCCACCCCAGTTGACATCGACCATGCGCTGTGCAACCACCAGATCAATCTCCCAGGCGCGCATCGCGGTGTAATCACCGGCCATAAAAATGGCCAGGTCATAGCCACCCCACGCGGCGATCAACTCCGCTTCGGCTGACTTGATACTTTCGACAACGGTAATGTCGAGCGGCAGCGCCATGGCACTTGACGCGCCAAAGCGCGTCACCATCGCCGCCAACTTGTCAGCGCTGCGTGCTGACACCGCCACTTTCGCACCACGCGTGTGCAGCAAGTCGGCGAGTGCCGCGCCGATACCGGTCGAGGCACCGACAATCCACACGCGTTTCTTTGACCAATCGGTAATTTTGTTATTCAAGCTCATGGGAAAGTTCTGCGACTAGCGCTTACGGAAGAAAATATTGATCTCAGCAAACCTGATGCCGAATTTGGTCATGACGGTTTGATTGGCGAGCGTCTTGTCGTCTATCAGCCACATCCAGTCGTCCATGCTGACCTCATAGCCGCCCTGCTCGGCGGGCAGTTTCAGCACGTAGTTCCATTGCAGTGCACTGCCGGACGCGGCACCCACCGCCTCGCCGACAACATCGCCAGCCGTACCGACATACCGGTCACCGTCTTTGCGAATCTTCCAGACGCGTTTTTCGCTCTTGCCGTCCGACCACTTGAACGATTCGTCGAGCGTTCCCTCGGAACCATTCCACGTGCAAATGATTTCCACGTACATACGGCGTACCACTTTGCCCGAGCGGTCTTTCACGTAGCCCCAACCATCGACCGTGCCGCTGAAGTACTGCCGCAAATCCAGCTTGGGATTGTCTTGCGTGTAATCGGTGGGTTTAGGCGCAGCGGCACAGCCCACAAGCAATAGGGCAAATGCGCCAACCAGAAATCTCTGAACGAGCGTGCGATGCGTCATTTCGTCACCTCGGTGATGACGCGGCGGGCATTGCCACCGCGGGTGTCGGATTGAAAGAATGGCGTCCTCAACAGCGCAAATGCCGCGACCGCCTTGAGCACACACGGCAACAGCGCGTAGATGGCGGCCAGATAGAGCAGCACGGCGGGCGGGTTGGCCGCTTGCGGTACATAGCCTAGTAGCGACAGGGCAGGCAAGGCGATGCCGGCAGCCAACGCAAGATTCAGCTTGGTCACCAGATTCCACAAGCCAAAGTAGGCACCCTCGTTGCGGCCGAGGCCCGCCTTCTCATCCTGGTCAATCACGTCGGCGAGAATTGAAGGCGGCAACGCTAGGTCTGCCCCCAGCCCAAGGCCGGACATCACACAGATGATGCCGAAGGCTGTGACATCGCCCGCGCCGAGCGTGAAGGCCCAGACAAAGGCGATGATGGAGAGAATCATGCCGACAAACCAGGCGCGACCCTTGCCGATACGTGCCGACAGCCAGACCCAGAGCGGCATGCCCACGGCACCGGCAGCGAAATAGGCAATCAAAAATAGCGCGGCTTGTGCCGGTGCCTTGATCACGTCTTCGATGAAGAACAGCACCAGCGTGGCCGGGATTGATGCCGCAATCCCATTGAATACAAAAACGACCAGCAGTTTTTTGAACGGCGTGTTCTTCAGCGGCAGCACCATATTGCGAAACGCATTCTTGGTGACCGCCTGCTCGCGCACCTTCGCACGCGGTGACAGCCAGATGGTGATAGCGACCATCGACAACACAAAGGGAATGAAGATCATCGCGAAGATCGCATACCCTTCGCGCGCGCCGTACTGCGCCGACAATACTTGCGGTAGCGCAGCAGCAAGAAATACGCCGATCAGGCCGAAGCCCTCGCGAAACGACACCACACGGGTGCGCTCGATCGGGTCGTCAGAAATCTCGGCGCCGTAGGCTTGATAGCTAATTTGCAGCATCGAGAAGGCGGTGTAGACCACCAACAGCATCGCCACCAGCCACCACATCATCAGGTTTGGTGCCAGCGAGGGCGGGTTGAACAACCCCAGCATCGACACAGCAAGCAGCGGTGCGCCCGCGGCCACCCAAACGTAGCGGCCATAGCGCGTATCGCGTGTGCGATCACTCCAGTAGCCGAGTAGTGGATCCTGTATCGCGTCGAAAATGCGCGCCGCCAGCAGCAATCCACCAATGGCGATCAGGTTCAAGCCAATCACATCCGCATAAAACTTGGGCACATTGACGTAGATCGGGAGTGCCGCCATCGCCAGCGGGATCGCGGCGAGGCTATAGGCGACCAACCGCCACGTAGAGGTGCGCGCCACTGCGCGTGAGCTATTGACCATGATTGCGTCGCGCTACTTTCCACCCAGCAGGCGTTCGCGCAGCCGTGGCTCACTGGTCTTCTCGGAGAGCCAGATACCAAAGAACGCTTTGGCAAATTCCGGGTCCGGGACGGCGGCTATGAACTTGTCCTTCGAATAAAAACGCGCCTCCTTGCCCGGCACCGAGACACCGATCAGCGAGTCACCTTGTTTGATGTCGGGAAAAACACGCATCATCGCCTCTGTCCAGCGCGCCAATTTTGTCTCGTCCGTGTAGCCGATCTTGCGCATTTCATCAGCACTGCGCTTGGCGACATCCGAACCCTTCAAGCTCAGATCATAGACAAGCTCAAGCGCAAACAGATCATCGTCGCGATGCTGCGTGCTGACAGACCACAGCCGGATGTCGTACACCTTCAGACCGAAGAAACGCATCACTGCCGCGCCACGCTGTGAAAGTGCTCTTCCATCGGCAGTGTAAGCGGCCAACGGCCGGGGCAGCGGCGTGTCTTGTGCGCTCGCAAGGCCAGCGCCAACCATTAGCGCCGCGCCACAAAGGATGACGAAATTTCGCTTCATACGACCTGTGGTTGGTATTGTAGTTGGTATAGCGGACGGGTCAACATAATCTGCATGACATCGGTCCTGCCGGCACGGAATCCAGCTTCACAGTAGCTTAGGTAAAAGCGCCAAAGTTGGAGAAATTTCTCGTCAAAGCCGAGAGGCTTGATGCGCTCTACCGACGCATTCACCTGATCATGCCAACAACGCAACGTCTCGGCGTAGTCAAGACCAAACATAAAAGGTGCGTCTGCTTCAAGCCCGGCCTCATTGGCGTCCTTGATAAAACGATTGACCGGCGCCAGCATGCCACCCGGAAAAATGTATTCACGGATAAAGTCGCTGCTCGCCCGGTAGCGGGTAAATGCTTTTTCGTCGATCGTGATGGCTTGAATCATAGCGCGACCACCCGGCTTGAGACGCTCGTGCACGGTGGTGAAGTAAGTTGGCCAGAAGCGCTCGCCAACAGCTTCGAACATCTCGATGGACACAATATGATCGAACTCGGCAGTAACGTCTCGATAGTCGATAAATTCAAACGTCGCCAATTCGCCAAGGCCAGCCGCTTCGATGCGGTTTTGGGCAAACGCCAACTGCTGCTTAGACAGCGTGATGCCGTGAACCTTGACGCCGCGCGTCTTGGTTGCATGCTCGGCAAAGCCGCCCCAGCCGCAACCGATTTCGAGAATCGACTCGCCTGCCCTCGGGTTGAGCACCTGCAGAATGCGCTCGTACTTTGCCGTCTGCGCGAATTCGAGCGACAACGCGTGATTGCCGTCAAACAGGGCTGACGAATACGTCATCGACTTGTCGAGCCACAACTTGTAAAAATCGT
>JAYVUH010000389.1:0-2141 GCA_043788115.1 Burkholderiales bacterium | reverse complement strand
GCGGGTTGGCCGAGAAAAGGGGACCACACGCCTTCGCCGCCCTTGTCGGCTGCCGGGACCTGATCCGGCAGGATCATGATGTTGCCGCCCGCCTTGAGCGTTTTCAGCAGTGCCCGCACGCCTGAGCCGTCAGCCGGCACGGTGGTGGCCCCTCCACGCGCTCGGCCAGCTTCCATCAATGGCTGGAGCCAGGCTTGCTTGGGTGGCCGGTACAGGGCGGTAATCGGCAGTCGGTTGGCGACAAACCGCCCGGCAATATCGAAGCAACCCAAGTGGGGGGATACAAAAATGATCGGCAAACCCGCCGCCTTGGCTTCCTCAACATAGTGCCAAGAGAGGCATGGCTCAAACAGTTCGACCAGCGCGGCAACCGGCGCCGTCCAGACCTTCGCCAATTCGGTGATGCCCTTGCCCTGCTCGCGCAGGCTGGCAGCCAGCAGCGCGTTGGCCAGCGGCTGCCCACGCGAGCGTGCATACAAAGTCAGATTGTCCAGTGTCACCTGTCTGTGGCGTGCCGACAGCAGTCCGCTGAGCCAACCCAACAGGGCACCGACGCGGTGGTTCAGCCATAGCGGCAGGGCACCTATCAACCGAAACAGCAGGGTCACCATATCAAGGCCACTGATACATTAAGCATGCTTATTCGCGATTTGAATTGGCGGTCTGATTTGCTAAACTGTGAGGTTGGTTTCGTTGAAATTACCAAGACTGAGGGGATACCCAATTGAATGACTTCTTGTTTACGTCCGAGTCGGTTTCTGAAGGCCACCCGGACAAGGTTGCAGATCAGATTTCCGACGCGATTCTGGATGCGATTCTAGCCCAGGACCCCACGTCGAGGGTTGCCGCTGAGACGCTGTGCAACACCGGACTCGTCGTGCTGGCGGGTGAAATCACCACCCATGCGAACGTCGATTACATCGGCGTGGCGCGCGATACCATCAAGCGCATTGGCTACGACAACACCGATTACGGCATCGACTACAAAGGCTGTGCGGTCATGGTCTGCTATGACAAGCAGAGCCCGGATATCGCGCAGGGTGTCGATCACGCCCAAGACGACGGGCTCGACCAGGGCGCCGGTGACCAGGGGCTAATGTTTGGCTACGCGTGTGATGAAACGCCGGTGTTGATGCCCGCGCCGATCTACTACGCGCACCGCTTGGTGCAGCGCCAGTCGGAACTGCGTCGCGATGGCCGCATGCCTTGGCTGCGCCCGGACGCGAAGTCGCAGGTAACGATGCGCTATGTGGACGGCAAACCGCATTCGATCGACACGGTGGTGCTGTCAACCCAGCATGACCCGTCGATGTCAGAAAACAAGCATATGAAGCCGCAGGCCATCGAAGAAGTGATCGAGACCATCATCAAGCCAGTGCTGCCGAAAGAGTGGCTGCAGAACACGCGTTATTTGGTGAACCCCACCGGTCAGTTTGTCATCGGCGCCCCGCAGGGCGACTGCGGTCTGACCGGCCGCAAGATCATCGTCGACACCTACGGCGGCGCGTGCCCCCACGGTGGTGGCGCGTTCTCGGGCAAGGATCCGTCCAAGGTCGATCGCTCAGCAGCGTATGCAGCGCGCTACGTCGCGAAAAATGTTGTCGCGGCCGGCCTTGCCAAACAGTGTCAGGTGCAGGTCGCGTACGCTATCGGTGTTGCCAAGCCGATGAACATCACCATCTACACCGAGGGCACCGGCGTCATCCCGGATGGGGAAATTGCCAAGCTGGTCGAAGCGCATTTCGATCTGCGCCCGAGGGGTATTGTGTTGATGCTTGACCTGCTCAAGCCGATCTATCAAAAGACGGCGGCGTACGGACACTTCGGCCGAGAGGAACCAGAGTTCACATGGGAGCGTACTGACAAGGCGGCGGCGTTGAAAGCCGCAGCCGGTATGAAGTAACAGCCGGTCCGTTACGATCACCCGCAAAAAAGCCACGACCTGTCGTGGCTTTTTCGTTGGTCATCGACGTTCTCAGCGTAGAGGCTGGCAGAGGCAAGCGGACGATAACAGACGTCGGATGATTTGCTCGCGCAGGCTTGGCCGACGAGCTCGGCGATTTATCAATACAATGTGGTGATGAACCTTTTTTCCCGATTGCCTTGTCCCAGGTTTGCCATGTCGCAGCGGCTCGGTGTTG
>JAYVUH010000388.1:0-3115 GCA_043788115.1 Burkholderiales bacterium | reverse complement strand
CAGGCCGTGCTCTTCGTCGGCGTTGTCATCATTCCCGCCCTCAAGACCAACCGCATGTCCTACGTTGATATCGGCTGGCCGGTCGGTTTGTTCTTGATCGGCGTGCAGGTGCTGGTGTTTAGTGACGGCAACACCGCACGTGCGTGGATTATTGCAGCGCTATATATTTTTGCCGGCGGCCGCATGGGGTTGATGGCGCTGACTGGCTGGCGTCTCGGTATGTTGAACAAAGAGTTGTCGCGCTACGAATACCAACGCTTGCGCTGGGATCGTCGCGGTTGGCACCACCGACAGGCGATGGTGTTTGAGGTCGGCGCACAGGGCTTGGCCAATATGAGCGTACTGGCGATACCGGCGATCGTGCAAGCGGCCAACCCGACCACGACGATTGCTGCGCTGGAAATTGCCGCGTATCTGCTGTGGGGTGGGGCGTTCGCGTTTGAATTCACCGCTGACGCGCAAAAACTGAAATTTGCGCGGCGCATGAAAGTGGAACAGAAGAGCGGTATGCATTGCGCCGAAGGGCTGTGGAAATACTGCCGACATCCTAATTACTTCGGTGAGTGGATGGTGTGGAACGCGCTTTGTCTGGCCACCATCCCGTCGCTGCTGGTTCTTGGTGGATCAATGCCGGGTTGGTTGATCGTATCAATTGCCGCTGGCCTAGTGTTTCTGCCGTTCACCATGTATCAAGTACTCACGTACTACTCTGGCGCGGTGCCGTCTGAGTACTACTCGGCACAGAAGCGGCCCGGCTATGCTGAGTACCAGCTCACCACCAATATGTTCTTTCCCGGTGCCCCGAAGGCATAGCGATCTCGCCGTGTTCTCGACGACAGACGCGCGGAGAGATGGCGCGAGTTAACATGGGTAGATTAAAGATTGCGGCTTTTGGCGGAGGATCTGTTCGCGATGGCACCTATGGACGGCGAAGTCAATACGATGGCTTAAAGCGAGCCGTCGCGTCGGCGCCACTACGGGGACTCTTTATGAGGACGGTGCGGCGTGGGAATTTTTCGTGACACGCAGTTGTTCAGGGACTACACTGACTTCGTGTCACTTTCTTAAACATTAGTGGAGGTCAAAATGAAAAAAACACTTTGCGCCGCAGCTTGCGCTGCAATATCTGTATTTGCCATATCGTCCGCGCACGCCGTTGATTTTGAGTACTTCAAGAACCAGAGTTGCAGCGAGTTGTCCAAGGAGTTGTCGTCGTTGCAGAAAGCGGAAGCCGCAATCAATGATGGTAAAAAGAAGAAGGAGTCGAGCGCCAATACGCAGGCGGTGATCACGACATTGCTGGTTGGCTGGCCGTTCTGGGGCAATACCGACCACGGCGATGCCAATGCACAACTGTCCGAAATTCGTACTGATATCAGATACATCACAAAGGCGCAAAAAGCCAAGAAGTGCGATTCGTAAGGCACCGGTAAGCAACAGGTAGCAATCACCGCAAACGTCGGCAACCGTGAGACACGGTGCCGACGTTTTTCTCAATGGCGTCGATGTCAGACTTCGCCGCGAACCATCGCAATCAAACGTCCAAGCACCGCTTCGCCATCCGCGCGCAGGCCATTGTGCTCGTATTGGTTGGTGTGCCAGAGTTTCATGTTGGGCACAATTTTCGCCGTCTCTTCTGAAAATTCGCGGTGAACGTACATGTCATCGTAGTACACGGCCGCAGCAACCGGCACGCGATTTTCCTTCAGGCGCTCAACGTCATACAGCATCGGCCAGGCATCGGACTTCGCGAGGATGTCCGCCGCGCCCTTGAGTGGCTGTAGTTGTGGATAGATGTCGAACATCCACGGGTAAATCATCTCGCCGGTGAACAGAACCTGCTCGCGTTCCAACGAGAATTCTGGAAAGTCTGCCAACAAGCGCTGCGCAGACCAGTTGCTTGCAGCCTGCTGCGTGTAGCACGCTTCGTGGAGCAGCGAGAAGATCGGATTGGTGTCAAACGACTGAAGTTGTTCGAGATGAAACAGGAAATTCCAGCTGATCTCGCGTTTGCCATTTGCACCGCTAACCCACGCTTCTTCAAGCAAATAGTGAATGGCCTCGAACCCATCACTCATGCCGAATTGAAGTCCAAGTTGCAGGAATCGCTGTGCGGTTAGGCGTCCGCCGCTCGGCATCGCCACCGCATTCGCCAGTAAGTGCTGGACCAACTCGCGCACACGCGCCACGTCATCTGGAAAACGTTGGTAATAGCGGGCGTTCTTTTCCATTACTCGCGGGTAGGTGGCGCGATAGACATCATCGGTCGGGCGAGTTAGGGAAGGGATGCCGCCAGTGATGAACACTTCACGTAATCCTTCCGGTGCCGCCGACAGATAGCGCATTGAACAAAAGCCGCCGTAGCTCTGTCCGAGAATACTCCACGTATCGTCGCCGATCAGTTCCGCGCGGATCGCTTCGCAGTCGCGCACGATGTTATCGGCGCGAAAGAGCATCAGGTAATCGGCTTGCGACTGAGCGCTGCCGATTGAACGCATCGTCTGCGCCGTGATCGGTGTCGACAGGCCGGTGCCGCGCTGGTCGAGCAGCAACACTCGGTAGTTCTGCAGCGCGCGCTTGATCCAGCCACTGCTACCCATCGGCCGCGGTGAGCCGGAGCCCGGACCGCCTTGAAGAAATACGAGATACGGTTGTTTGGCGTTCGCCTTGCCGGGCGCGACGACCTCGCGCGCGAAGACCTCAATGGTTTTGCCCGGGCTACTGAAGTCTAATGGCAACGAAAACGTGTGATTGTGGACAGCGATGCCGGGAATAGCGTGGGTAGAGTGACGCATACGATCCTTTAAAAAAACCGCAAGTAGTGACGCGATCATTTTAGTCGTAGGCGTACGGCGATCTGTGGCTGACCCCGGCGGGCCGACAACCTTGACGCTTGCGGAGGAACCACCGCCTAGAAGGTCGGTTTGACAGCCTGACGTGACTCGCAAAAGTAGTTCGCTACTACTACTACTACTACTACTACGCTACGTACGCATCCTGAACGGACGATTCCAACTCTGTAAACGCTTCCTAAATGTGCTCACCCAGTCGATGCAGCTTGGGAAGTTCATCCGCGTTGACCGGACCACGAATAAATCGCCCGCGTAGCTGAACA
>JAYVUH010000387.1:0-7228 GCA_043788115.1 Burkholderiales bacterium | reverse complement strand
AGTGTAAACAAGGTCTGCCGAAGACTGGACAACTCGGACTTGACCGGATGGGCACGCAGCGCCGCCACCAACGCCGTGCGAATGAGCCGTGCATTGGCTGTTTCATCTGCGCCCAGCTTGCCGTCGATTGCAGCAGCCACCACATCAACGACATCCGGATAGTGGCGGTTAAAGTTTTCGGCGGACGCTAGTTCGAAGCGCCCGATGTGGGAGTGATCGAGCCACTGCCCCAACCCGATCGGATTACAGACCGGCACGAGTACGACTTCCGCATTGAGTCGGCCGCCGACGTGGAGCTGGGTAAATAGTTGTTTGAGATAGTGGGCTACCAGCAAGCCGGGTGCCTCATCAGCGTGCAGTGCCGCCTGGATGTAGACCTTGCGTCCCCGATCGGTCGGTCCAAACTGGAAACTGACCACCTCGCGGTGCGTGCCGATGGCTTGAGAGAGTAATGGATGTTTTCTTGCTTGCATGGTGGTGTCTTCTACTTATGCGGATGCTGCAATCAGCGGGGTGGATTTGCGCGGCGCGAGATGGCCAAGCCAGCGCTTCTCTGCAAAGTGGAACATCGCCACCAGCGAAAACGTCAGCGCCAGATAGAACACCGCCGCGGTGAGGAACGCTTCAAACGGCAGGTAGCTGCGCGAATTCATCTCGCGCGCGGCACCGGTCAAGTCGATCACGGTGACAACGCTAGCCAGCGCAGTACCGTGCAGCATGAAGATGACTTCGTTGCTATAAGCAGGCAACGCACGACGCATCGCCGATGGCAGCAGAATACGCGTCAGCACTTTCCAGCGCGGCATACCCAAACTCTTTGCCGCCTCGACCTCGCCGTAGGGCGTCGCGCGAATGGCCCCGGCGATAATCTCGGCCGTGTAGCCTGCCGTATTGAGCGTGAACGCCAGCACTGCACAGAACCACGCCTGGGAAAAGAGCGGCCACAACGCGCTCGCGCGCACCAATTCGAACTGCGCCAGACCGTAGTAGATCAAAAAGAGTTGCACCAACATCGGCGTGCCGCGAATCACGTAGGTGTACGCCCAAACCGGCTTCGACAGCCACGGGTTATCGCTCGCGCGTGCAACACCCAGTGGCAGCGCAATCACGAGCCCCAACAGCAGCGCGACGACCAGCAACTGTAGCGTCACGCCAACGCCGCTGAGATAACTGGGTAAGGCCTCGATGATGGCGTCGACATTCATTTGCGAAAAGCCACCTTAGGCCGCCCGCCGCAGGCCGACCGACACGCGTCTCTCCAACGCGCCCAACCCAAGCATCGACACCGACGTAATAGCGAGGTAAATGACACCCGCCGCGAGATAAAACGTGAACGGCTCGCGCGTAGCACCAGCGGCCATCCCGGCACTGTGCATCATGTCCGTGAGCCCGATCACCGAGACGATTGCGGTTGACTTCACCAGCACCAGCCAGTTGTTGGTGAAGCCGGGGATGGCGAATCGAATCATCTGCGGCAGCGTGATGCGTCGAAACACCTGCGCGCGCGACATGCCGAACGCAAGCCCTGCCTCCCGCTGTCCCGCATGAATGGACATCAGCGCGCCCCGAAACGTTTCCGTGAGGTACGCGCCGAAAATGAAACCAATCGTCGCCACACCGGCGACGTAGGGATCAATATCAACATAGCCTTCGAACCCGAGCTTGGCAGCCATCGCGTTAACGGCAATCTGCCCGCCGAAAAAAATCAGCAGCATCAACACCAGATCAGGCACGCCGCGCACAATTGTTGTGTAGGCCATCGCCACTCCGCGCACGAGAGGAGCCCGCGACAATTTTGCGGCGGCACCCGCCAAGCCCAGCACAACCGCAATCGCCAGTGAAGCGAGGGCGACGCTCATCGTCGTGAGCGTGCCCTCGATCAAAGCGGGGAGAAAACCGTGCAACATAAGCGCTATTTCTTAGCCGACGCGGCGGCAGGAGCAGCGGCCGCAGCGGGTGCGGGTGCGGGTGCCGCCGGCCCGGTTGACGCTGGTGAGGCGCCGTAGATATCGAAATTAAAGTAAGCGTCCTGAATTTTCTTATGTACGCCGTTGGCACGAATCGCCGCGATCGCACGATTAAAGTCTTCGCGCAACGCGTTGTCGCCCTTACGCAATGCGGCGCCCGCACCTTCGCCGAAATACTTGGGGTCTTCATACGATGGGCCGGTGAAACCGAAGTTCTTTCCCTGCGGGGTTTTCAGAAACCCTTCTTGCGCCGCCACCACGTCTTGTAGGGCAGCATCGATGCGGCCGGAGACTAGGTCAAGGTACACCTCATCCTGCTTGCCGTATCGGACGACTTGTACGTCTTTAAATTGATCGGCCAAGAAGCGGTCGAAGATGGTCGCGCGCTGCACGCCGATGCGTTTGCCCTTCAGGCCCGCTGGCGAAATATCGAGCTTCACGCCGTTTTTCACCACGAAGCGTGCCGGTGTCTTGTAGTACTTGTCGGAAAAATCGACCGCCTTTTTGCGCTCATCCGTAATCGACATCGAGGCAATCACCGCGTCTATCTTACGGCTTTGCAACGCCGGGATCATGCCGTCGAAGCTCAATTGCACCATGGTGCAGTCAGCCTTCATCTCTTTGCAGAGCGCATTGGCAATATCAATCTCCCAGCCTTTAAGTTTGCCGTCCGGCCCTAATTCGCTGAATGGCGGATACGCCCCCTCAACGCCGAGGCGTAGCTTCTTGGTCTGCGCATCGGCGGCATTGGCATTTACGCTCGCCACGGACACCAAGGCGGCAAGCAAAATCACTGGCAGCGACAGTTTGAGCATCACTGTTTTCATTTGGTCACCATTGGACTTGCCTCGCGGCTGAAGTTCTTATTCTCGCCCGAGTTGGTACCGGGAGGTGGCACATATGGCACATACAGTGGCGAGGCCATTTTTATGGGCATCAGGTCGAGCCCCATGTTGATGACTGAATAATGCTCACCGCCGCCTGTTGAATGGAAAAAGCCGTGCGTGCCGGCGGCCTGCGTGCCGGCGACCTTGTAAAGCCGGAATTCAAACCCAAGCGCGTCGCCCGCAGCGACACCAGCCGCCGACTTCACCACGCTAAAAGCGATCCCGCGCGTTTCTGACGCCGGACTATCCACCAGCGTCGTCATGGCGTTGATCACGTCGCCGTCGCCCAACATGTCCGGATAAAAGCGCACGCTGTTGTAGTAAGGCTTGAAGTTCGCCGCGGCGGCATCGAGTTTGTTGCCCGCGCGCTTGGCTGTAGAAACGTCAATCGTCCGTGTTTTCAGATCGATTGCATCGCCGCTTTCAAGCCAGTGCAACTTGGCATTGGTCAGACGCAGCGGTGCAGCGGTGATGGTTGCACCAGTCAAGTCAGCAACCATGACGCCGCGTTCGCCGAGGACCTCGACACGCCCGCCCTTGAAGACGGCAGCGCTGTTCTCCTCAACGCCGATGCCGAGCATGATTTTCTCCTGCGCCATCACCGCCAGCGCACGACCAAAGCGTCCGCGCTTGATGAAGTGTTGGTCGACCAGCACACCAGCCCCAACGAACCCAAGGCCGCGATCGATGTCGCTGCCGCGCTTGGCACCTTCTCTCATCAGGGTCAGGATGTCACGCGGTTCGCGAAACATCGTCTCCGACATGATTGCCGCTCCCGCACTCGAACCGGCGACGACACCGCCGCGCTCGAACAGCTCCCAAATCGCCTCGAGTAGTGGCGTTCGTTTGCCAGCGGCGTCGTACAGCGCCGTTGTGATGCGCTCCTGCGCGCCGCCCGTGAAGTAAACCCCCGTAGCGTTCCTGGTTTGCTCAATCCAGCGCGCGTCGCGGACGACGTCAGCCACCGCGTGCGACTTGAGGCGGGCCGATAGCGGCACCATGACGGCCGTTGCGCCGTGCTTCTCGAGCGAGGAAATAATCGCTGCAGCCGACTGTTCCGGTTCACCGGATGCCGTTGGAAACACCAGCCATTTCGATCCGGTCCCGCCGCTAAGCGCCACCAATCGCGACCAAACCTCGCGGTTGTCCGCCTTCAACGCGCCGCCAATGGCAACTGCGGTGCCGGCCGACGCCGCGTTGGCGGCCGCACGTTCGGCTCCGCCGACGACCAACACCGCGAAAAACAGCGCGTGCCAGGTCCGCTTTGCCGATTCTTGCCAGAAGCTAGCTGAATTCACGAAAATGCCTCGAGGGTGCAAAGAATTGATATTGACACATCGCCCGGCTGGTCCAACTGTTCCGGGTGGCGGATACCCACAAGGTGTAATCAGAGGTCGCTTTGCTGAAAGCCGCCCTCGCCAATCGCCCGCTGCCATGCGTTTTCAACCGCCAAGGCACTTTTTAGCCTCCACCGCTGCCCCAGATTGCAGATTTACGAAAAACACCACAAATCGCTTTCAACGTTGCGACGCCTAGTTGTCACCAAGCGACGGTCGAGCCCTTGACCGGATTATTTGACGGCGGTCGTGGCTAGACTGCATTAGTCAAAAAATATTCAGGCAAATCGTGTGTAGGTCCGGGCGCTAGCAGCGGCCAATGCCAGCACCTGAAACCGCCACCCCGCCCTCAGCTTGACCCAGTACCCAGCAACAGAATCCGATAAACGTTTTGCACAACACGGAGCCCATCCCCATGAAACAGCCGTACTTTGTTCTCAAGCCCTGCGCGTTGGCCGTCGCAGCAGCCCTGATTTCAATTCAGGCGTCTGCACAAGCCCCTGCCACACCCGCGGGGGCGTCGGCTGCCTCAGCCGCCCCGGTTGCGAAAGCCGAAAAGATTGAAGTCACCGGCTCGTCGATCAAGCGCATCGAGGGCGAAACCTCATTGCCCGTTGAGGTCGTCACGCGTCAAGACATCGACAAGATTGGCGTCACCACCGCCGCTGAACTTCTGCAAAAGATCACCTCCAACGTGGGTGGGCTGACCGACGGTGCCAGTATCAGCGACCAATCAGGCGCACAACGCGGCTTCAACGGTGCCAACCTGCGCGGCTTGGGCGTATCGAGCACGCTGGTGTTACTCAACGGACGGCGCCTCGCAAACTTCGCCTCACCCGGTGACAACGCTGGTGTAGACCTGAACAACATTCCCTCTGGTGCGATCCAGCGCGTCGAAGTGTTGAAAGATGGTGCATCTGCTATTTATGGCACCGACGCGATGGGTGGGGTAATCAACTTCATCACCCGCAAGGACTACCAAGGCGCGGACCTTCGTGTGTATACGCTGAGCACGCAACACGGCGGCGCGGACAAGACCACCGTCAGCGTCTCCGGTGGCATTGGCGACTTGAGCAAGGACGGATTCAACGTCTTCGGTGCGATCGATCTGCAAAAGCTTGACCCACTGCGATCCAGCCAGCGTGCGTTCATTAAGGAATACGACCTGCCGGGTCGCCTACCGCCACAGACGTCTAGCAACCCGTTTCCAGCCAACGTCGACCTCACCAGCGCGCAGCTAACCGCGCTGAACAACTTCGTCCGCGCCAACCCGACCACCGCACTGCGTGGCACCAACGCTGATGGTACGTGGAACCCGGGCGGCATCAATAGCAACTCACGCCGTGTGAACTTCGCAAGGACATCTTGTACCGGTGGTGAGAACCCGAACTCAGTCGCCCCCACTGGATTGGGCGGTCGTGAAGGTTGCAGCTTTAACTACATGGCCGATACCGAGATCTACCCGAAATCGGAAAAAACCAATTTCATCGGCCGCGCTACGTTTCAATTGGCCGCGAATCACCAATTGTTCGCTGAAGCACTGGTGAGCAAGAGTGAGACCGACTATGTCGCCTCGCCTGCCACATCAGGCAGCATTTCTGCCGCCACGGGCATCACCCTGCCGGCGTCATTGCAGGCCGTCACCGGCATCACCACGCCAGTGGGCTTCCGCTTCCGTCTCGTCGACGCTGGCGGGCGCACCAGCCGCGTGGAGAGTGAAGCAACACGCATCGTGCTGGGCGCGACTGGAACGCTCGGCGACTGGGACTATGACGCCGCAATCAACAGCAGTGTTAACGAGGCCAAAGACGAGAACCTGCGCGGCTGGGTGTCGAACACTCGCCTGCGCGCGGGCATCGCAGCGGTTGCCTACAACCCATTCGTGCTGCCAACGCCCGCAGGCCGTACGTTTATGGACTCGATCGCGATCAGCGGTGCGGCGCGAATTTCCAAAGGAACGACGAACATCATCGACACCAAGGTATCGCGCACGCTAGCGCGCTTGGATGGCGGCGACATGGTGCTCGCGCTAGGCGCCGAGGCCCGCCGCGAAAAAACCGAGTTCCGCGCAACGGACACACTCAAAAGTAACGACATCGTCGGTGATCGCTCAAGCTCGGGCGCGCTGCTCGCGGATACCAGCAACACCCGCGACGTGAAGGGTGCCTACGTCGAATTGGTGGCGCCGTTCACCAAGCAGTGGGAAGGACAGTTTGCATTGCGCCAAGACCGCTATGACGGCGTATCCGATGCGCGGCTCAACATCACCACGCCAAAGCTAAATTCCACCAACCCGAAAATCGGCGTCAGCTTCCGCCCCGACAACGCGCTCTTGTTCCGCGCCTCATACGGCACGGGCTTCCGCGCGCCATCAGTCTCAGAATTGTTCCGCCCAGTGCGCGCTGGCATTACCGCCAGCTTTGTCCGCGACCCGGTATCCGGCGAAGTTGGCCAACTGCCCGTGGACCGCTTCTCCAACCCCGATCTGAAGCCCGAGAAATCCAAGCAGTTCAGTGTGGGCGTTGTTTTCGAGCCCTCGCGCAATTGGAATGGAAGCGTTGACTTCTGGTCGATCCGCAAGACCGACATCATCTCGGAGATCGGCGAAGAGACGATTTTCAGCAACCCGATCTACTACAACAATCCTGCGATCGTCTCCCGATTCTCTGATGGCTTTGTCAACGTCATCACTGTTAAGAAGGAGAACCGCGGCAAGCTTAATACCGCTGGCCTCGACCTCGCGCTGCGTTGGCGTGGGGAAAACGGCCCTTATGGCCGCTTCGGCGCCGGGTTGGTCGGCACCGTCGTCACTGAATATCAGTTCGCGACGGATCCACGTTCGCCGCTGGTGGATGGCTTGGGTAAATTCCGCGACGACAAGGCGGTGCAACGCTGGCGCCACAAGCTGAACTTCGACTGGGATCGTGGTCCGATCGGCGTGACGCTCTCCAACTCCTATCTGTCGAGTTATCGCGACCAGAACGTCCCTGGTCTGGCAGCGCCTGAGTGGAACAACCGCGACGTCGACGCTTACTCG
>JAYVUH010000386.1:0-2569 GCA_043788115.1 Burkholderiales bacterium | reverse complement strand
GCCTCAAGGTCGGCGAGCGGTGTTCCCGATGCATACGAGGCGCCCACCACGGCACCGATACTGGTCCCGGCAATGACGTCGATGGGAACGCGTAACTCTTCGAGGACCTTCAATACGCCGACGTGTGCGGCACCGCGCGCGCCGCCGCCGGATAACACGAGGCCGATTTTCGGGCGCGTGGGCGCGGCCGAGGGCGCCGCTGTCGGGGCGGGCACCTGCGCGGCAAGCGCAGTCGCTAGCGAGACTAGCAAGCAGAGAAAAAGAAGTGAAAGAAACCGTATTAAAGGCATGACGCGATTCTACCGTGCGGAACGCGCACAGTGACCCGACCGTCGATCGTTACCCGGTCGGATGCTCGTATTCAGGAATCCTGCGCCCGGGTCTCTTCTTCGGCGTGGATACCAAACCAGGTCGCATAGAGCGCCGGCAGGAAGAACAACGTGAGTAAGGTGGCCACCAGCAGGCCGCCCATGATCGCGACCGCCATAGGTCCGAAAAACGCGGAGCGCACCAGCGGGATCATCGCCAATACCGCCGCCATCGCCGTCAGCACGATTGGCCGCAGTCGGCGAACGGTCGCGTCGGTCAACGCATGAAAACGATCGTGACCCGCCGCAATATCCTGCTCAATCTGGTCGATCAGAATCACGGAGTTCCGCATGATCATGCCGAACAGGGCGATGGTGCCGAGCATGGCGACAAAGCCGAATGGCTTGTTCAACACAATCAGGAACAGCGCAACACCGATCAAGCCAAGTGGTGCCGTTAACATGACGATGACGACACGCTGGAAACTCTTCAACTGGATCATCAGTACGCTCAGTACGGCCAGTAAAAAGATCGGCATGCCTGCGGCGATGGACGCGGAGCCTTTGCCGCTCTCTTCGACAGCACCACCGACGTGCAGGAGATAGCCAGGATCGAGTTTAGCGCGCAGTTTGACCATCGGTTCGTCAAGTTGTGCGACCACCGTTGCGGGCTGCAATCCCGGCTTATAGATATCCGCCTTGACCGTAATCGTCGGCAGCCGGTTGCGACGCCAGATGACGGGGTCTTCGAGTTCATAGCGGAATTTGGCAATCTGACTCAGTGGTACGGCCCGGCCGGTGTGAGTCGGGACAGCGAGACTGTCGAGCAGCGAGACCTTGGCACGTTCGGCCGACGGCCCGCGCAGCAGAATCTCAATTTGCTTGTCGCCTTCGCGCAGGAAGGTCACCTGCGCACCGTTCAGCGAGCCGCTCAGAAAACCCGCTAACTCAGATGACGTGATGCCGAGGAGCCGCGCCTTGTCCTGATCGATGTCGAGTTTGATCACTTTTGACTTCTCAAACCAGTCGGTCTGGATGTTCGACAGATTGCCGTTGGCGCGTAGCAACTCGGCGATCTCGGTCGCGTAAACGCGCAACTTTTCGGTGTCCTCGCCGGAGATCCGGTATTGGATCGGGAACCCGACCGGTGGGCCGTTCTCCAGACGGGAAATACGGCCACGAACCTCCGGTAGTTCCGTGTCGAAAAGGTGGATCAATTTGCCCCGCAGGTCTTCGCGCGCGGCGGGGCTATTGGTGGTGACCACGCATTGACCGAAGCCGGGGTTTGGTAACTGCTGGTCGAGCGGCAAATAGAAGCGCGGCGCACCCGTCCCCACGTAGCAGGCGTAACTTTCAAAGAGCGGTTTTTGTTTATCGAGGAACGTTTCCAGTGTCTTGACCTGACGATCAGTTGCCGCAATCGACGAGCCTTCGGCCAGTCGCACGTCGACAATCAACTCAACCCGCGTTGAAGACGGAAAAAACTGTTGCTGGACAAAGCCAAATGCAACGATGGCGACGACGAAGAGCGCTCCGGTCAGCGCAAGCACGGTCTTCTTGTTGGATACACACCAAGCCACCGCCGCGCGGAAACGGATGTAGAACGGCGTGTTGTACACGTCGTGTTCGTCGTGATGGCTGTCAATCGAGGTTGAAACGCTGCTGCCAGTCTCATCTGAGTGGTGGGCGTCGTCGGGCGCCAGGCGCTTGGACAGTTTTTCGCCAATCAGCGGAATCTTGGCGATCCAGCCGGCGACACGACGTGTGCGCGGCGTAATCACGGGCTTGCCGTTCACGTAGTCCGGCAGGAAGTGGTAGCCCAGATATGGAATGAAGATGACAGCGGCAAACCACGACAAGAGAAGGGCGAGGGTGGTCACCTGAAAAATGGCGATGGTGTATTCGCCAGTGCTCGACTTTGCCGTCGCGATGGGCAGAAATCCGGCGGCCGTGACGAGCGTGCCGGATAGCATTGGAAACGCGGTCGATGTGTAGGCGAAGCTCGCAGCCCGCATGCGATCCCAACCCTGTTCCATTTTGATGGCCATCATCTCGACGGCAATGATGGCGTCGTCAACGAGCAAGCCCAACGCCAAAATTAAGGCGCCTAGCGAAATTTTGTGCAGACCGACATTGAACAGGTTCATGCACATAAAGGTTGCCGCGAGCACCAGCGGGATGGAGAGTGCCACCACCAGCCCCGAGCGCATGCCCAAACTGAAGAAGGTGACGGCAAGCACGATGATCACGGCTTCGGCCAA
>JAYVUH010000385.1:0-6331 GCA_043788115.1 Burkholderiales bacterium | reverse complement strand
TGTCATGCGCGCGCTTTGGTAGGAGCAACATGATGGCGTCTCAAATTTCGGTTCGACGGTCGTGCAGCCCTGATTGCGCTCGGTCGGCATCTAGAGATTAGGCCTACGGAGGAGCGCCTTTACAGGGATCAAGAAAACGACTCGCCATCGGAATCGATCTTTCGATGTATTGAAAGACGAAAAAGTCCGCTCCGTTTATCCGCGATACCAATAGCGTCGAGTTGCTCGCACGCGAATGGTGCCAGAATCAACTCAACAAGTGTCCACTCAATTCGGGCTGCCTACACCGCATTTCGTTCATCGCGCAAATTTCGCCTTTAGTTCGGGCAGTACGCGGGTTGCCGCCTGCTCTCCAGCAGCCATCAGTTGCTCCCGGTCGCTGAATCTCATCTGTCCAGATGTCTTCCCAATGGTGGGCGCGATAACCAGATCAGCGAACGGCAATTCGATAAGTTTCAATTGGTGTACTGCGATCGTGAACGCCTGGAAGAGAACACTGACCGCGCTGGACAAAAACGCATCTTCTGGTGGATACACCACATCCACGGCGATGACAATCTTAGCCCCAAGCGCTTGTGCGGCACGAATCGGCAGCGGGCTCGCAATCTGCCCATCTGCAAAATACTTGTTGCCAACGCGCACCGGCACGATAACGCCGGGCACAGCACTTGAAGCAACCAGCGCCAGCGCCGCGTCCCCTGAATTGAACACGACCGGCGTGCCCGTCGCAAGATCGGTTGCCAAGGCGGCGAACCGTATCGGAAAGTCTTGAATGTGCGGGTGCTTCAAACGCGCGGCAAGAAAGCGTTGCACCTTCTCCCCGCGCACGAATCCCAACTCGCCCGGATTAAATCCGAAGCCGGGCAATACAAAATCGGTGAACAATGCGTTGCCCATTTCTCGTGCAACCGCTTCAAGTTCAGCGGCCGTCATGCCCGACGCATAGAATGCGCCGATGATTGCCCCGGCACTGGTGCCAACGACCAAGTCTGGTTTCAGGCCGTTCGCCTCCAATACCTTGATGACACCGATATGCGCAAATCCGCGCGCGGCACCGCCAGAAAGTACCAGCGCAACAGGCACTGCGCCAGGCTCAAATGATTTTGCAGCCATTGTCGCCGGTGACTCCTTAACCGCCATAAGCGGTTGGAACGTATTGCAACCGACCAGAAGCAGCACCACAAGTACGCTAACGCAAGCACGAGGGCACACGCTATTTCGCCTCTGGCGCTGGCACCGCTTTCGCCTCTGGTTCAACCATATTCTTCTTTTCCTTAGCTATTCTCTCGGTCAGTGCTTGCACCTTCTCTATTTCCGCGCACGCTGCGCGACGTTGTCGATTGGCCTTGATTTGATCGAGCTGCCTGTGCCAGTTATTGGCTATGGACGGAATTGAGACGAAGCCACCCGCAGCGACTGAAAACGTGATGAGAATGTTTTTCATGATGAACTCCGTTAAGCGGCAATGTGTGGATTGTGCGCGTTGACTACGGTCGGCGCTGGTTTGTGGAGCTGCCGTCTACGCAGCAGCAGATACGCAGCAGGTATAACAATCATTGATAACAGCGGCGCGGTGATCATCCCGCCAATCATGGGTGCCGCAATGCGTTGCATCACCTCAGAGCCAGTGCCGCCGCTCCACATGATCGGAAAGAGGCCCGCAAGGATCACGGCCACCGTCATCGCTTTAGGACGAACGCGCAGTACCGCTCCTTCGCGAATGGCATCCAGCAAGGCGGGAAGATCGACCCGGCCCTGCGCGAGCTGCTTGTCCCACGCTTGTTTCAAGTACAGGAGCATGATCACGCCGAATTCAGCAGCGACTCCCGATAGTGCAATGAAGCCTACGGCGCTGGCAACCGACATGGCGTAACCCAGGGCATACATCAGCCAGAAACCGCCCACCACTGCAAACGGCAGCGTCGCCATGATGAGGAAGGCTTCATCGAAGCGCTTGAAGGTCAGATACAGCAGCACGAAGATGATCATCAACGTGAACGGCACTACAATTTTTAGCTTGGCGCTGGCGCGTTCCAAGTACTCGAACTGTCCCGACCAGGCGATCGAATAGCCGGGGGTGATTTTTACATCCTGAGCGACCACTCGCTGCATGTCGCGCACTACTGATTGCAGGTCGCGGCCACGAATGTCGATGTAGACCCAGCCGGACAGTCGCGCATTTTCGCTTTTGAGCATGGGCGGGCCATCGCTGATCTTGATGTCGGCGACCGTGCCCAACGTGATCTGCGCACCGCGCTCAGTGACAATCGGCAGATTTCGAATATTCTCGACCGAATCGCGAATCTCGCGCGGGTAGCGCACGCTGATCGGGAAGCGCTGCAAGCCCTCGACGGTTTCACCGATATTTTCACCACCGATGGCGGCCGAGACCACGCTTTGCACATCAGACACGTTCATACCGTAACGGGCAGCGGCTAGGCGATCAATGTTGATGTCGATATATCGGCCGCCGCTCAAGCGCTCGGCCAAGGCAGATGTCACGCCGCGAACGTTCTTGACCGCGCGCTCGACTTCGCTCGCAATGCGGTCGATCTCGGCAAGATTCGTCCCCGCCACTTTGACCCCTACCGGACTCTTGATGCCGGTGGCCAGCATGTCGATGCGGTTGCGGATCGGCGGAATCCACAAGTTGGCGAGTCCGGGCAGTTTTACGGTCCGATCAAGCTCCTCAACGAGCTTCTCCGGGGTCATGCCGGGACGCCACTGGTCGCGCGGTTTGAACTGAATGGTGGTCTCAACCATCTCGAGAGGGGCTGGGTCGGTTGCCGTCTCAGCGCGCCCGATCTTGCCGAACACCCGCGCCACCTCTGGCACGGTCATAATGAGCTTGTTGGTCTGCTGCAGAACCTCGGCGGCCTTGCCAGTTGATAGCCCCGGCAACGCCGAGGGCATATACAGCAAGTCGCCTTCATCCAGCGGCGGCAGAAATTCGCCGCCTATTTGCGTGGCTGGGTAGACCGTGGCCATTAGGATAACGAGTGCGACACCAATGGTGATTTTCGGAAACGCCAGCACTTTGTCCAGCAATGGCCGATAGAGCGCGATCAACATTCGGCTTACTGGGTTCTTTTGTTCATCCGGAATCTTGCCGCGGATCAGATAGCCCATCAACACCGGGATCAGCGTTACTGCCAGCCCCGCTGCCGCTGCCATCGCGTAACTCTTGGTGAACGCGAGCGGCGAGAACAGGCGGCCCTCTTGGGCCTCTAGCGTAAACACAGGGATGAACGACAGCGTAATAATCAATAGACAAAAGAACAGCGCCGGCCCGACTTCAGCCGCCGCTTCGGCAATAACCGACCATTGCTCCTCACCGGCCAGCGACTGTCCCGGATGCTGATGATGCCAGGCCTCAATATGCTTATGTGCGTTCTCGATCATCACGACCGCCGCATCGACCATCGCACCGATGGCGATCGCTATCCCGCCTAGCGACATGATGTTGGCGTTGACCCCCTGATAGTGCATGACGATGAAGGCCATTAGCACTCCCAAGGGCAGGGAAACGATGGCAACCAAAGCAGATCGTAGATGGAACAAAAAAATGAAGCACACCAGCGCGACGACAATGAACTCCTCGATCAACTTGCCGCGCAGATTATCGACGGCTCGTTTGATGAGATCGGAGCGGTCATAAGTCGGCACGATTTCTACACCCGTCGGCAGGCCGGGCTTCAACGCTTCCAACTTTGCTTTTACTGCTTCGATCGTTTCCAACGCGTTCTTGCCCGAGCGCATGATGATCACGCCGCCTACTACTTCGCCTTCACCGTTAAGTTCGGCTATACCGCGGCGCATCTCGGGGCCAAGCTGGATGCGGGCCACGTCCTTGAGTAGGACCGGCACGCCGGCATCGCTGGTCATGATCGGGATGGACCGGAAGTCGTCCAGCGACTTTAGGTAACCAGCCGAGCGGACCATGTACTCAGCTTCGCCCAGTTCCAGCACTGATCCGCCTGTTTCCTGGTTGGCGTTCTTAATGGCAGATATCACCTTACTGTGCGGGATGTTATAGGCGCGTAGGCGGTCCGGATCGAGTACCACTTGGTACTGTTTGACCATGCCGCCGATGGTGGCAACCTCGGCGACATTGGGCAGCGTCTTTAGTTCGTATTTCAGGAACCAATCCTGCAAGGCACGCAATTCTGCTAGGTCATGCTTGCCAGTGCGGTCGACCAAGGCATACTCGTAAATCCACCCCACCCCGGTCGCGTCCGGCCCCAGCGAGGCCTTCGCGTTCGGCGGCAGGCGGGACTGCACCTGGTTCAAGTATTCGAGGACACGTGAACGTGCCCAGTACAGGTCGGTACCGTCTTCAAACAGGACATAAGCGAAGGAATCGCCAAAGAAGGAAAAGCCACGCACCGACTTCACCCCCGGCACCGACAGCATGGTTGTGGTGAGTGGGTAGGTGATCTGGTTCTCCACAATCTGCGGTGCCTGCCCGGGATAGCTGGTACGGACAATGACCTGGACATCCGACAGGTCTGGAATGGCGTCCAGCGGTGTCTTGGTGACCGACCATACGCCCCACATCGCGACGATGACGGTCGCCAGCAGTACTAAGAAGCGATTGCCAATCGACCAGCGGATCAGATTGGCAATCATTTCTTCATCCCTTCGGTTGCCGGTGCCATGGCGGCTCCCTTGGGCTCGATACTGGACAGCGCCATTTCGCCCTTGGGGGTCAGTATCACTTCAAACGACACCATGCCTCCTTGCTTAATTTCAGATGGCACGCCCAATTTCGGCGCTTTGAATTCCATGGTCATAGCCCCCATTTGCAAAGTGGGAATGGGGCCGTGAGAAATGGTGACGCTATCTTTGCCGATCTGCTCAACCTTGCCTTCTGCTTTGTGTCTCTCCTCTGCCATTGCCGGCACGTCCCTCATGCGCGCGCCAGTGGCTTTCAGACTGGCCTCGGAATCGATCAGGAATTGCCCCGACAGGACGACCTTTGTGCCGGCTGCCAAACCGCTGCGAATTTCAGTCATGCCATTTGCCTCGGTGCCAATCTGGACGTCGACCGGGGCGAACTGCTGTTTGCCATCCCGGCCGTTGTCAGCGACGATCACAACGGTTCGCATGCCGGTCTGGATCACCGCTTCGCTCGGCACGAGCAGCACCTCCTGCTTGGTAGCCGAAGCCACAGAAATCGTCGCAAACATGCCAGGCACCAACCGGCTCAGCGGATTGGCGACTTCGATGCGCGCCTTGAGGGTTCGCGTAGACGGATTGACATCCGGCAACAGCGCCGTGACGCGCCCTTTGAACACCTCGCCGGGATAGGCGGGAACGCTCGCGTCTATTGCACTTCCGGGTTTCAGCCAAGCGGCTTGCGTTTCGGGCACGTCTGCATTGACCCAGACGGTCGAGAGCCCATTAAGGCGGAACAGCATCGAACCCGGCGTTACCGTCATGCCCTCGCGCACGCTAAGGTCACCCACCACACCGTTGGTTGGTGAGATTAAGGTGATGCGCGGCCGCGTCTTTCCGTCTGCTTCAATGGCGGCGATGGTCGATTCGGCCATGCCTAGTAGCAGCAGACGCTGGCGTGCCGCCTGCCGCAGGGCTTCATTTGCCAGTGGGCTCTTTTTCAGTGATAGATATTCTTCCTGCGCCGCCACCCATTCTGGGGCGAGGATTTCCGCCAGCGGCTGCCCCCTCCTGACCGGATCGAGCGGCGCACGTACGAACAACTTCTCGATATAGCCGGTGACGCGCGCCTGCACCACCACAACGGCACGCTCATCAAAGGCGACCGCGCCGACTGCCTGTAGTTTCTTGTCCAACGCACCCTTGGTGACTAAGCCGGTACGGATGCCGAGGTTTTGCACAATGCGGGAACTAATCTTGACCGAGCCCCCGTCGGCACCATCGTCGCCGTAAACGGGCACCAGCATCATGTCCATGAAGGGCGACTTGCCAGGTTTGTCGAACTTCTGCTGCGGGTACATTGGATCGTAGTAGTACAAGGGATTTTTGTTGGCCGCGTTGGCGGCCGACGTGGTATCGGCCTGTATGATCGACCCACCCATCATCCGGTGCATGGCAAACCAGTAGCCGCCGCCCATACCAGCGGCCAATACGAGGATAGCGGCGAGCGTGAGGATGAATTTATGTTTCATTTGCGGTCCTTTGAATCAGCGAGGAGGAAGTTGAGAGCGGCCCAAGCGCGCGCTAGCGCGCTCTCAGCCATCAGTTGGTTGAGCCGCGTGTCGATCTCGCCTTTGCGTGCATCGAGCACCGGCGAGAGATCGCCTTTGCCGCCACGGTAGGCAGCCAATGCCACCTCAGCGCGCGCTTTTGC
>JAYVUH010000384.1:0-2954 GCA_043788115.1 Burkholderiales bacterium | reverse complement strand
GTTCGCCCCGGCGACCGATTGGCCTGCGCTGTTGGAATGTCTGACCGCTATTGGCATGTCGCGCATACATCTGCACCACATTGACGGCCTGCCAGAGTCAGTTTGGAATATCGCAAGTGCGCTTGGTGTGCCGTTGGACATCACGCTGCACGACCATTGGCCGGTCACGGACCAATATCATCTTTCGCCAAACTCGGCGTCGGTCGATTCGACAGCGAGTCTCGAATGGCAGCAGCGCTCGCGAAAGTTACTTGCGTCTGCGGCACGCGTGTTCGCCCCGTCAAGCTATCTGGCCGCCCAGATCAAGAATGCTCATCCCGGCATTTCGATCACGCACTGGCCACATCCAGATGTTGAAACGATCTTTGGCCGTCACGCTACGACCCGCGTCACCAAGGTCGCAGTGATCGGGAGAATGTCGCCCGACAAAGGACTCGATATTGTCGTAGCTTGCGCAACCTACGCAAAGGCGCACTCGCTACCGCTTCACTTTTGCCTCATCGGGCCCACTACGCTACCTGTCCCGAGCTTCCCGGCATTACCGCTCACGGTGAGCGGCGGATATGACGATGCGCACCTTGCGGAACTCATCGCGATTGAGCGACCCGATATCGCTTTCTTTCCATCGCAAATCCCCGAAAGCTTCTCGTACACGCTAACGGCTGCGCTCGATGCGGGTTTGCCGGTCGTGGCATCAAAGCTGGGCGCGTTCACTGAACGTCTTGAGCATCTACCAAGCGCGATGTTGTTGAACCGTACCGCTGCCGCCAGCGAATGGTGTGATGCACTGACAACCCTCACCAATGCAGCGATAGAGATCAACAAGCCAAGCATCCACGCCTTGTTGCCGGTGCCGGATTCTGGATTTGCCCGTTATCTTTCTGCGATTCAACCGGCACAAGTCGCTTCCACTCAGCGCAGCCACAACGGTCCGCGTCCAACCGCCTATTTCCCACCGAAAACGCTTGAAGCCGACCACGAACTAACGATGGCGGAGTTGTACCGCTTTGGCGTGGAGTGCGGGCAGATTGAGTCGCGCAACGAACTCGGGCGTCGGAGTACCGAGATCGACGAGCGTCTGCTCGCGGCGGCACAACGCCTTGAGGCAGAAGAAGGGCGGCGGCTCGGGGTTGAGTCTGAGCTGAGTGAAGTGTTATCTGCACTAGATCACGAAGTCGGCATGACGCGGGAACTGCAAGCGCACATCCAGAAACTTGACGAAGAAATTGTCGAAAATCAGCAAGACGCGCTGCACGCGCTGCAACTCACACGTGAAACACTTGAACACGAACGTGATGCGGCGCGCGAGGCGTTTGATGACATTTCCAACTCGAAGTTCTGGCGCCTGACCGCACCGTTGCGCGCCATCTCGCATCAACTAAAGCGGGCGCTGGGCGTTGGTCGGGCAGCGGCCAACCAATCGAAAGCACTGCCTTACAAGGTCGCCATCGCTAGGCAAATCCTGCGCGAAGAAGGACCGGCTGCGTTAGGCCGTCGTGTACAAGAAAAATTATCGCGCCGCGGCGAAGTGGCCAGCGCGCCGGAACCAGCCTACCGACAGGAAGAACGCATCCACTCGCTGGTGGTACCGAACTCGCCGAATCCGACGGTGTCGATCATCATTCCCGTGTATGGCCAGCACGTGATGACGTTCACATGTCTGAAGAGTATTGCTGAGACCTGCGCCCACCTAGCGATCGAAGTCATCGTCATCGACGATTGTTCGCCTGAGCCGGCTAGCGAAGCGCTGTCACCCGTGCAAGGCATCACCGTTATTCGCAATGACACTAACCTTGGTTTCCTGAAAAACTGCAATAAGGCGGCGGCGTTGTCGCACGGCACGTATGTGCTGATCCTGAACAACGACATCATCGTCACACCCGGTTGGCTCGATGCCATGCTCGAAACATTTACCCTGCGCGACAACGTCGGCTTGGTTGGGGCGAAACTCATCTACCCCGATGGTCGATTGCAGGAAGCTGGGGGTATCGTGTGGCGCGATGGCTCGGCGTGGAACTGGGGGCGCGATAAAAACGCCGGATTGCCAGAATACAACTACCTGCGGCAAGTCGACTATTGCTCCGGTGCCTGCTTGTTGCTTAAGCGCGATGATTGGAATTTCTTGGGCGGCTTTGACGAACGCTATGCCCCGGCGTATTACGAAGACACCGATCTGGCATTTCGTGTTCACGAGATGGGTAAGGGCGTTTACTACCAGCCGCGTGCCGTCGTTGTTCATTTTGAGGGACAGAGCTCCGGAACCGACGTAACGCAGGGGGTGAAGAAACACCAAGTGATCAACCAGCAGACGTTCATGGCACGCTGGCGAGCGGTGTTGGCGAAACACCGCATCAACGGTCTGTTACCCAGACTGGAACGTGACCGCTACGCCAAACGCCGTGTTCTGGTGCTTGACGCGTGCATGCTGACGCCGGACCAAGATTCGGGCAGTCTGCGCATGTTTGAAATGCTTGGGGTGATGGCGCGAATGGGTGCCAAGGTAACTTTTCTCGCCGACAACCTCGAATATCGAGAGCTGTATGTCAGCCAGATTCAGGCGCTCGGCGTCGAGGTCATCTACCATCCCGTCGAGTCGAACGTCACGCGCTTTTTGGAACGACACGCCGCCGAGTACGACGTCATCTTGCTATCTAGGGCGACCGTTGCGGTCAAGCACATCGATACGGTGAAGCGCGTCGCGCCACGCGCCAAAATTCTGTTTGATACCGTCGACCTGCACTTCTTGCGTCAGGAGCGTGAGGCGGAACTATCTGACAGCGCCTCACAACGCGCGGCCGCCATGAGCATGAAAGCGCAGGAGTTGGATATCATGTCGAAGAGTGATGTAACGATGGTCGTGAGTCCGGTTGAAGAAAAACTGTTGGCGGAAATCGCACCGACCGTGCACGTTTCCATCGTGTCGAATATCCACGTCAATATGCCCGGCCCCAAAG
>JAYVUH010000383.1:0-4940 GCA_043788115.1 Burkholderiales bacterium | reverse complement strand
CGACATGTTGTAGCCGCAGAACGCCAGCATGGCGAACGGATCGCGGCGCACCACACCAACTTGACCGACGATGGCGGCGGTGGTTTCCGAACCGAGGGTCGCGGCCATGTACACGCCCTGATTCCAATCGTTCGCTTCAGTGACGAGCGGCACGGTGGTAGAGCGACGCCCACCAAAAATCATTGCCGATATTGGCACACCGTCGGGGTTGTCCCATTCAGGGTCGAGCGACGGGCAAGAGGTAGCGGCAACGGTGAAGCGCGCATTCGCGTGTGCGGCGAGACGGCCGCAATCGGGTGTCCACGGCTTGCCCTGCCAGTCCGTCAAATTCGCGGGCGGTGTCTTGGTCATGCCCTCCCACCAGACATCACCGTCAGGCGTGAGCGCCACGTTGGTAAAGATGGTGTTGGCTTTGAGTGACTCCATGCAATTCGGGTTGGTCTTGAAGGAAGTGCCGGGTGCTACGCCAAAAAATCCCGCCTCGGGATTGATCGCGTACATCTTCCCGTCACTGCCGGTTTTGATCCAAGCGATGTCGTCACCGACCGTAGTCACTTCCCAGCCTTGCGCCTTGAACGAGGCGGGCGGAATCATCATGGCGAAATTGGTTTTACCGCAAGCCGAAGGAAACGCCGCTGTCACGTAATGCTTTTTTCCTTCAGGCGTCTTCACGCCGAGGATCAGCATGTGCTCGGCGAGCCAACCTTGTTGTTTACCCATGACCGATGCGATGCGCAGCGCGAAACACTTTTTGCCCAACAGCGCGTTGCCGCCGTAGCCCGAGCCGTAGGACCAGATTTCGCGCGTTTCAGGAAAGTGCACGATGTACTTGTGTTCTTTGTTGGACGGCCACGCAACGTCCGCAGTGTCCTTAGCGTCAGCGGTTAGCGGCGCGCCTACCGAGTGCAGGCACGGAACGAATGCACCGTCGCTCCCGAGCACGTCGAGTACCTTGCGTCCCATTCGGGTCATCAGTTTCATGTTGACCGCGACGTAGGCCGAGTCGGAAATCTCGACGCCGATGTGCGAGATATGTGAACCGAGCGGGCCCATGCTGAACGGCACCACATACATGGTGCGGCCACGCATGGAACCGGCGAATAGGCCGGTCAAGGTGGAACGCATATCCGCAGGTGCCATCCAGTTGTTGGTGGCACCCGCGTCTTCTTGTTTCTCCGAGCAGATAAAAGTGCGGTCTTCGACGCGCGCCACATCGGTTGGATCGGACCATGCGAGATAGGAGTTCGGGCGCAGCGTCTGGCTGAGCTGTTGAAACGTACCCGCCGCAACGAGTTCTGCGCAGAGGCGGTTGTATTCTTCGTCGCTACCGTCGCACCAGTAAATACGGGCGGGCTGCGTCAGGGTGGCAATTTCTTCAACCCAGGCAAGCAATCGTTGGTGATTGGTCGGGGCGTCGTTGATCAGTACGGGCTTGGCTTGGGCGTGCATTGAGAGCTCTCCGGAAGCGGTCGATGTCATGGCATCAACACATCAATTTGGCAATCTAAAATTATCCCATAGCGGAAATGAGATTGCAGCCCTTCCATTAACCTAGAAACGGCAGTTGACCGCTTGTCTCTGTCCCTAACGCCATGATTACGCTGCCAATTGTGGCGGCATCGGCCTTCACCATTTAGGTGAGACCGCTACGGGAGCAATAGCGCGTTTTTGCGGGCCGCTGGCTGCGTTGCTCCTCCTAGCAGGGTGCAGCCTGCGTCGTCGTCTCCCTTGCAGGGCGCGCCTGCACCTGCATGTGCAGACCGTTTCGCAGGCGGTCAGCATGCTGACCGAATTCCCTGCTACACCCTTGCCAGCGGCCCGCAAAAACGCACTCTTGAACCCGTCCAACTGCCGTTTCTAGGATTAACGTTCAACGTTACGCCGGGCGACAGATTTTGACAAATCTGTGCATGAAATCAGTGGCTTATTACGGATTCTGTTGGCCGTATGCCTTGAACTTTTCCAGCACCGTTTGCATTTCTGCATCATCGAGGTGCGGTGGTTCGCCCAGCTGCAACGCGTGCCAATACATTTTGGCCAGCACTTCGACTTCGATCGCGAGTGCGAGGGCCTTCTTCAGGTCTGGTCCACAGGCGATCATGCCGTGCTGTGCCAGTAGGCATGCCGATCGCCCGGCGAGTGCGGTGAGTGCGGCGTCGGACAGCGCTTGGGTGCCGAAGGTGGCATAGGGCGCGCAGCGAATGTCGTTACCACCTGCCGCAGCCACCATGTAGTGAAATGCCGGTATCGCACGTTGTTGGCAAGCGAGTGCGGTAGCGAACGTAGAGTGCGTGTGGACGATCGCGCCGATCTCCGGGCGCACCGCATAGATATCGCGGTGAAACCGCCACTCTGAAGAAGGCAAGGTGTCACCTTCGTGGCTGCCGTCGGTGTGCATCAATACAATCTGCTCGGGCTGAGTGGACTCGTACTCGATGCCGGTCGGTGTGATGACAAAGTCATTCGATCCGGTATCAATGCCCTCCAGCGTCACACGTGCACTCACATTGCCTGATTTTCCGTGATTGATGCCGCTCGCATTCATACGCAGCGCTGTGGCAATGACCTCCAGACGCAGCGCTGCGTGGCTCGGTGTATTCAGGTGAAGGAATGTCATTGTTTGTCTTCTCCGGCCATGCAACGCAAAAGATCTTGCGGCGCGAAGACGCCACGTTCGGTGATGAGCCCCGTTACCAAGCGTGATGGCGTGACATCAAACCCCGGGTTGCTGACGCGCGTGTCGGGTTTGAGTAAGCGCACCTCGCTGATGCCGCCGCTGCGGTCGATGCCGCGTATGGTCGTCACTTCACGCGCCTCGCGTTCCTCAATCTCGATCTCCGGCAGGCCGTCCTCAATCGACATATCAATTGATGACAACGGTGCGGCGGCGTAGAACGGAATGCCGTTGTCGCGCGCGGCCAGCGCTTTGAGGTAGGTGCCGATTTTGTTCGCCACGTCGCCGCGGCGCGATACGCGATCAACGCCGACGATCACGATATCGACCTTGCCGTGCTGCATCAGGTGGCCACCGGCGTTGTCGACAATGAATGTGTGATCGACGCCGGCGTCGGCCAACTCCCACTGCGTGATGAGCCCCTGATTGCGCGGGCGTGTTTCTTCAACCCAGACGTGCACCGGAAGACCCTGTCGTTTGGCAAGATAGATTGGTGCGGTTGCCGTTCCCCAATCGATACACGCCATGCGTCCGGCGTTGCAGTGCGTCAATACATTCACCGCCCGGCCGGTACGCTCATGAATTTCGCGCAACAGGGCGAGGCCGTGTTCGCCGATTCGAAGGTTGGCGGCGGCATCCTCGGCGGCGATCAGCGCGGCTTCGCGCCATGCCGCGTCGGGCCGCTCGGCCGGTTCCGTACGGTTGAGTAATCCGCAGATGCGATCCAGCGCCCAGGCGAGGTTGACGGCGGTTGGTCGTGTTGCCAACAGGTCGCGCTTCGCGTTCACTAGTGATTCATCGGTCGCGTCAGCCGTCATGGCGAGGGCGATGCCATACGCGGCGGTGACGCCGATCAACGGCGCGCCACGCACGCGCATGGTGCGGATCGCTTCTGCTGCCTCCTGCCATGTCGAGATCGCGCGTTGTTCAATCGTAAACGGCAGCAACGTCTGGTCGACGATGTCAATGCGCCGGGCATCGTGGTCGGCGATCAGGCTTTTGACGGGCTTTTGGGGGAATTTCATGGGTGGGGACGGAAGTAATTGTCGTTAGTTTCGCACGACGCCCGCCCGCTGTGGTGCGTAATGGGCAGCACTCAGGAGCGACTTTCCCCGTTTACGGCCAGCGGCCAGCAGGCCAAGCCCTCCTTAAGTTATAATTTTAATTTCCAACGCATCCCTTCCCGGATATTGGCCATGACACAGTATATTTTCGTCACGGGTGGTGTAGTTTCCTCGCTAGGGAAGGGCATCGCCGCCGCCTCTCTAGCCGCCATTCTTGAATCGCGCGGCATCAAAGTCTCCATGATGAAACTGGACCCGTATATCAACGTGGATCCGGGCACCATGTCGCCTTTCCAGCACGGTGAAGTGTTTGTCACCGACGACGGTGCAGAGACTGACCTTGATCTTGGGCACTACGAGCGTTTTGTCTCGACCAAGATGAAAAAGTCCAACAACTTCACCACTGGCCAGATTTACGAGCGCGTCATCAACAAAGAGCGTCGCGGCGACTATCTTGGTGCCACGGTACAGGTGATTCCGCACATCACTGACGAGATCAAGAATTCCATCATCGCCGGCACGGCCGACGCCGACGTCGGCATCATCGAAATCGGCGGTACGGTTGGCGACATTGAATCATTGCCGTTCCTCGAGGCAATTCGCCAAATGGGCATTGAACAGGGTCGCGAGAACACCTGCTACATCCACCTAACGCTGGTGCCGTATCTACCGGCCGTGGGCGAGATAAAGACCAAGCCTACCCAGCACAGCGTCAAGGAATTGCGCCAGATTGGTATCCAGCCGGATGTAGTCATGTGTCGCAGCGATCGGCCGTTGCCCGAAGATGAGCGCCGCAAGATTGCGCTTTTTACCAATGTCGAGAAGGGCGCTGTGATTTCTTGCTATGACGCAACGTCGATCTACAAAATTCCTAAGATGTTGCACAAGCAAGGGCTCGATGAAATTGTTTGCCGCAAGTTGCACTTAACACCACAGCCAGCGGACCTCACCAAGTGGGAACAGATTGTTGATGCACTCGAGAATCCAACCGCGGAAATCGATCTGGCGATGGTCGGCAAATATGTCGATTTGGCCGACTCTTACAAGTCGCTGTCCGAAGCGCTGATTCACGCCGGCATCCAAACGCGTACGCGCGTCAATATTCATTACCTCGACTCTGAGGACATGGAAAAAACTGGTGTTGCTAGTCTGGCGACAATGGACGCGGTGTTGGTGCCAGGTGGTTTCGGCAAGCGCGGCAC
>JAYVUH010000382.1:0-3323 GCA_043788115.1 Burkholderiales bacterium | reverse complement strand
TGAGGCAGTCCGGTTTTCGTGGACAGATTAATTAAGCACCTCTGTACATCTTCTCGAACTGCTCGGGGGTTCGATAGCCGAGCGATTGGTGAATACGTCTGCGATTGTAGAACTGTTCGATGTAGTCCGTGATCAGCGCATTGGCCTGTGCCCTCGTGGTCAGGTCAACATGATGGATCAGTTCGTTCTTCAGTGTTGAGAAAAAGCTCTCCGCCACTGCATTGTCCTGCGGCACCTTGCGCCCGTTCATACTCGCCTTTATTCCGTACTTGGCTAAGACCGCTTGGTATGCGCCCGCTCGGTACTGCGAGCCACGGTCCGTATGGTGAATCAGCCCCCTCTCAGGTCGTCTCGTGTTGATCGCCATTTGCAACGCGTTCAGGTGCACGGCTTGGCTCGGCCGGCTGTCGGTGGCGTACCCGACCACCTTGCGAGAGTAGAGGTCGAGCATCACCGCCAAGTGCAACCAGCCCTCTCTTGTCCGGATAAACGTCATATCCCCCGCCCAGACAAGATTCGGCTGTAGAACATCAAATCGCTGCTGCAAGAGGTCGGGGGCCGCGTCTGGCATCTTGTGATGCTCAACCGTCGTGCGTTGCCTGATGACGCGCTTGGCTTCGACGCCATGCTCGCGCCGCAGCCTGGCCACACGGTGTTTCCCGCACGCCACACCGCGCGCCTGTAGGGTCTCCCATGTCTTTACGTAGCCGTAGGCTTGCCGAAACTCAATATGCACGCGACGTATCTCGATGAGTAGTGCGACATCCCGTTGGGCGCGAGCACTAGGCGATCGATCACGCCATGCGTGGTAGCCGCTACGGGACACCTCAACGAGCTGGCAAAGCCGGGTAACCGGATGCTTCTGGCGGTGCTCCTCAACAAACGCGTACCTCACGGCAATTGCTTTGCGAAGTACGCGGCTGCTTTTTTTAGGATGTCGCGCTCCTCGGTCACGCGCTTCAATTCCCGCCTGAGCTGTTCAACCTCTGTGTATTCGGCGAGAGGCTTGGCACCAGGGCCGCTAAAGGCTTGGGCTTCACCCTTCTTGCGAAGCTGTTCTTGCCACTTGTGCAGCATGTTGCGCCGAACGCCGAGCTCCAACGCAAGCTGCGTCACGGGCTTCGTGCCTTGCTCAAGCAACTTCACCGCTTCGAGCTTGAACTCTTTGGTGAACCGTTGACGTTTCCGGTCTGGATTGACCTTCTGAATTTCCTTGCCCATCTGACACCTCCACAGGTATTGTCTACCTTCAAAAGTGTCCACTCAAGTCGGGCTGCCTCAGAGTCAAATTGCTTTTCACCGAATTCACTGGGTCAATATATGAAATCAGAGGGCGCTCCGAACCGCCGCTTTTGGCCGATACCGGTCATTCGAGTGCTCCCAGACCAGCGGCTTATTGCAGGCTGCATTCCGCAGATCTTTCACTTCAACGTTACCAAATACGCAACCACATCCTCAACCTGCTGTGCGTCCAGAATGGTTTTGCCGGCCCATCCGCGGCCAACGCGCGTGAGGCCATCCGCGTGATAGTAGGCGGGCATGATGCTGTCCGGATTCACACGACGACTATTGACGATACGAAGGCGCAACTGGGCAGCAGACCAGCGACTGCCCGCACCGGCAATACTCGGCGCGAGATCGCCCTGAAATTTTTCCTCAGCAATCGGCGCGGAATGACACAGCAGGCATAGTCCAACCTGTCGGTTGGCGACAATGGCACGACCGCGAGCCGCATCGCCGGGTACTGCGGTCAGTGGCTTGATGATGCCATCGTTGATACCGTCGCTAATGCCGATAACACCGCTAGGGCCGCGACTCGCTTCCTGCGCAAGCGCTGAGGCGTTCATATGTGCCACCGCCGCAAAGGTACACGCTGCAGCAAACCATCGCGAACCGCGCCTTCGTGTCACGTCTTCAGGCTGTGATTCTTCAACGGCAGATCACGAATACGCTTGCCGGTCGCCGCAAAAATCGCATTGAGCACAGCCGGTGCTGCAACGGCGATGGTGGGCTCACCCACGCCGCCCCAAAATCCGCCCGACGGCACGATCAGCGTTTCGACCTTTGGCATGTCGGCCAATTTCAAGCTCGGGTAGTCGTGGAAGTTTGATTGTTCGACGCGTCCATCTTTGACCGTGCACTCTTGATACAGTGCCGCGCCGAGACCATAAACGAACGAGCCTTCCACCTGTGCTTCGATTTGCTGCGGATTGACCGCGTGGCCGCAATCGGTTGCCGCGACAATGCGGTGGATTTTGAGCGCGCCATCTTTGCTGACTGAAACTTCCGCACAAGCTGCCACGTAGCTGCCAAAACCCATCGTCTGCGCGAGGCCGCGGAAAACGCCTTTCGGTGCCGGTTTGTCCCACTCGACGTGTTTGGCGACGGCTTCGAGCACGGCGAGGTGCTTCGGGTGTTTGGCCATCAGCTTGCGACGCAGCGCCAACGGGTCTTGCTTGGTGGCTGCTGCGATTTCGTCGATGAACGACTCAAGATAGATCGCGTTCTGATTGAGATTCACGCCGCGCCAGAAGCCCGGTGGCACATGCGGATTGCGCATGGCGTGGTCAATCAGCAGGTTCGGGAACGTGTAGCCGATCGCGGTCTCCGGGCCGCTCTCGTTGAGGCCTTGAAACACCACCGGATCTTTTCCGTCGCGAATGGCCTCAGGACGCAATCCCGCCAGAATTGACTGTCCGGAGATACGCATATGCAGGCCGGTGATCTCGCCTTTTTCGTCGAGACCCGCCGTCATTTTGCATTGCGTGATCGGATGGTAAGCGCCGCGGGCCATGTCTTCTTCACGCGACCAGATCAACTTGATCGGGGTGCCTGGCATCTGCTTGGCGATTGCCACGGCCTGCCGCACATAGTCGGTTTGGCCGCGTCGGCCAAAGCCGCCGCCCAGATGAATCTTGTACACCTCGACCTTCGCCGGTGGCAGACCAGACGCTTCGGCCGCTGCCGCGTGTGCTGCCTCGCCGTTTTGCGTTGGTGCCCACACCTCACACTTCTCCGGCGTCCACTTGGCAGTGGCGTTCATGGTTTCCATGCAAGCATGGTTCTGGTGCGGATAGGAGTACACCGCCTCGATCTTGCGGGCAGCCGTAGCAATCGCGCCTGCTGCGTCGCCTTGCTTGGACCCAATCACCGCCTCTTTTGCCTCAAGACCGGCTTTGAGGATTTCGGCAAACGATGCACTTGACGCCTTGGCGTTGGGGCCCTCGTCCCACTCGATCTTGAGCGCATCGAGTGCCGTCTTGGCGCGCCACCAGGTGTCTGCAACCACCACCACCGCGCTGTCGCCCAAACGCAGCACTTTC
>JAYVUH010000381.1:0-3308 GCA_043788115.1 Burkholderiales bacterium | reverse complement strand
TGCAAGCCTACGTTACCGGCGTGCTCTCGGCGGGGGGCACTGCGGTGAATGTCTTAAACAACATTAGCGCCGCCGCGATTCAGGGCTCGACCTTCTATGTGGGTTACGGGGCTACCGGCACGAGCATGATCAACAACGGCGTGAACCGTAGTGTGGCTTCCATTCCGGGCACACAGACCTGCCAACCGCAAGGGCCACAAACCGGCTGGTGGTGGGACCCCGTACAGCGTGATCGCGGCTATGGCATTGAAGTCAGAGGCAACAACCTCTACTACGTGAGTTTTATGAACAATCCCACCGGTACCCCGAGCTGGATGGTTGCCTCGGGGCCGACCGCATTGGACGGCTCACTATTTCAAGCCAGCCTCTACAGCTACGCCAACGGGCAGACTCTGACTGGCGCGCTGAGGGCGCCAACCGGACCAACGAGCGAAGGTCTCATCACCATCTCGACGGCTACGGCCACCCAAAGCACGTTAATCGCCCCAGCAGGAACACGCAGCATTACCCGAATGGAGTTCATTCCGAACGGCCTCAGCACCACTCCACAAACGAGCCAACCGGAGTCCGGCTGGTGGTGGAACAAGGACGAACCCGGTCGCGGTTACTTCATTGAGTGGCAAAACGGCTACGCCAACGTGACTGGATACATGTACGACGAGGCGGGCAAACCGATCTGGTACCAGAGCATGGCACCGAGCACAGACCCCAAAGCCTTCAGTGGCACGTTCAACATCTTTGGTAGCGGCTATCCGCTGACGCAGATGGGCAGCACCATCAACCGCAAGATCGCGAGGCTGACGGATAACTTCCAATCGTTGAGTATTCGGTTTAGTGATGCGGCCAATGGGACGCTGACACTGCCGGGTGGGCGCAATATTGCGATTACAAGATTGCGGTTTTAGAACAAACGGCGCAGCAACAAGTAACCCTATAAGTTGATTTTGTGTAAGGTCAATATGTGCCTTCTGAACACATTAACAAGACTGCTCATCGCGTGCGTGATGTGTGTCGTATCGTCAATTGGGTCAGCAGCGACGCCGATGATTCAGGGGAGCTCTGGCGGCGCGCTGATCATGAAATCAGACGCATCCTTGTGGGTAGTTGGTCGGGCCTGCAACGACACCGGGACGTGCGTATTTACCAGTCCCGTACGAGCGACAACTCTCTCTGGCACGAAGTCCATCGCGATTGCCGGCCAAACCAACTTCGTTGTGAAGGAGGACGGGACCGTTTGGACTTGGGGCACTGACGACATACTTGGTATTGGGTTGGTGCCATCCAACGGGTTGGCGCCATCATCCAGCAACCAATTTCCGTTGCAACAGGTCACTGCGCTCAGCCAAATTCAATCACTACATTGTCAATGGAGGAATTGTCTTGCGCTCGGTCGGGACGGCCGCGTGTGGTCCTGGGGGCAAAACGACCTTGGTCAGGTCGGAGACGGGACAACGATTGACCGCTGGACGCCCATTCTCATCAATGGGTTACCGACCATCATTCAGATCTGGTCGATACCGTTTCGCTCACTCGCTCTCGCGGCTGATGGCTCAATATGGGGTTGGGGCTCAGGTCTTGGCCAGGTTCCTGCGTTGTACGGCGGCGCACCTAATTTGATCAGCAACGTGACCGCCGTGGCAGGGTCTATCCACGGAGACGTCTTTCTTAAGTCTGACGGGTCAGTTTGGACATATGGGGGCAATGAATATGGTCAACGCGGAAATGGTTCCGTTTCTGTTCTGGATAATACGTTCACGCGCGTAAACAACCTGTCAGACATCATCATCGTTCGCGCAAACTCGAATCGCTTCTTGGCGCTGAAGCGTGATGGCACAGTATGGGCCTGGGGTAGCAATATAGGCGGTGCGATGGGCGCTGGTAGCTTTACGCAATCTGTGTACGACCAACCGGTCATGCTCGCACTGCCGACCATCGTCGCTATTGAGGTGGGTGCCATGAGCTCTTACGCCATCGCACCTGACGGGACAATCTATGGGTGGGGTAACAATGAGTTAGGGGGGCTGGGTGACAACGGCGCGACCAATCGCGCGTCGCCGGTGCGCATGAGTGGCCCCGGCGGATCGGGACTCTTCAACGTCAATCTCGATCAGGTACCAACCAACCGTCTGCCGCTCGCCAGATATAGTGTGACGCCTACCCAAGGAACCGTGCCATTGCTTGTTACTGTCGACGGGTCTGCCTCTACCGACCCGGACGGCACCATTGTGAGCTACCAGTGGTTCAGCAGCGACGGCCAGACGCGTTCCGGGAAACAGGCGACATTTACGTTCAATTCCGGCGGGCGCTATTTCATTCGTCCGCTCGTCACTGACAACGCCGGTGCGACCGCGACAACTTACCCCGCACAGATTGTCGCAGCCTCCTCGCTCGGACCAATCAGCACGCCGCCGATGCTTGCGGCGGGCGGCATTTCAGCTGCAGCGTTGCGTAATGACGGCAAGGCATTTTCGTGGGGAGGTCGAAACGTTTTGGGTCGTCAAGTATCTGGTGGATTTCAGGGGGCATTCCCAAAGCTAATAGACAACCTTTCGGGCATCACACAAATTTCGATGGGAATCGAGCATGGTCTCGCTGTCCTGGCTGACGGCACGTTGGCGGCTTGGGGTGTCAACAGCTATGGTCAGCTTGGTGACGGAACCACGCAGTTGGGAACAGAAATCCCCGTAACTGTCGCTGGCCTCTCAAATATGATTGCAGTTTCTGCCGGCGGGACACACAGTCTCGCGCTGAAGTCGGACGGTACCGTGTACGCATGGGGCGCAAACCAATATGGTCAGTTTGGTACTGGTGTGTTAGCCGATTCGTTTGTCCCGATTCGAACGCCTGGGATTAGCGATGTCGTCGCGATTGCGACGCCTAAGCATTCAAGCGTCGCACTCAAACGCGATGGCACGGTATGGGCCTGGGGCAATAACACGCGAGGCGAGCTTGGAATCGGTACTCGCGCAGTAACACAGTCACCAACGCAGATCGTGGGACTGTCAGGCATCGCGAAGATTTGGTGCGGTGCCCAGCACTGCTTCGCGCGCGCTACTAATGGTAGTACCTGGGCCTGGGGTGCGGGCGACGATGGTTCGCTAGGCACTATGTTGACCTCTGACGCACTATCCCCCATTCGCGTTACGCTTCTCGATGACTTCTCCGAGTTCGCGCTGATGGGAACGGCGGCGCTGGGCCTAAGGCCCGATGGAACGGTGTGGGCGTTGGGTTCCAATCGGGCGGGTGAACTTGGTCAGGGCTTCAGCTCAACGGCGAGCCAGCTAACGCCAATCAGGGTGCCTAACATT
>JAYVUH010000380.1:0-2573 GCA_043788115.1 Burkholderiales bacterium | reverse complement strand
GCTGAAGGAATTCAGCAATATTGTCGTTGGCGTGGAAGCGGCGCGATGCGCGTTTGATACGGTCACGAATGGCGACCGATAGCGGAATGCCCAAGTCTTCGACGGGCGGTAATGAGGAGTTGTCCATCGGACTCAGAACAGGAGCAGAGAGATTAGTTGCATTGACTTGATGAAGTGTTTGATTATAAAACGAAATAGACAAACTACGAACAAACATTGGCGACCATATTTATATTATGTCAACCAACTGATGGTGGCGTTTGGAGAAACCTAATCTAGCCGAAGACAAACTGAATCCTATCCTCTCAGTGGTCAGAGGTATGCTTCATGCCCGCGTAAGCCTCGCCTAAGCACCCGAGCACCCGAACGCTAAGCTTACAGGATCGCGACGGGCGTTCTATCATCGGCAGAAATCGCAGATTTATCTGAACCACATCACCTGTCTGCCACTTCTGAATCTCGCTGACTGACAATGAAACTCGAATAACGGCGGGCACTTTGAGCCGATATTGCTTGGAAATGCCCGCCAATTAACGCGTTTGGTAATTTTTCCCCTTACGCAGTTCGTGCGGCTCATAGAGAAACTTCGGGCGTCGAGTAAACTCTGGCCATATCAACTCGGAGCTTGTTCGCTTGAACTTCGCCGCCTCAATCGCCCGTCGGAACCAATACGTAACCGGACTCGCGCGGGCAACCGAATCGGACCAACCGCCTCGCTTCCATCGACGATGTGCGGGATAAGCGGCTTCGTATCGATTGGTGAGCCGATCGCCGACGCGGATGTGATTATCCGACGCATGAATCGGCGCCTTGCGCACCGCGGGCCGGATGCCGAGGGGTACTTCGCACACAACAACGTCCACTTGGGACATCGCAGACTGTCGGTGATCGACCTGGCATCGAGTTTGCAACCCATGACCAGCGCCGATGGGCGGTTCACGCTGGTGTTCAATGGCGAGATCTACAATTTCCGCGAACTCAGGGACGAACTGAAAGCGCTCGGACGCCAATTCCGCACCGCTGGCGACACCGAGGTCATGCTCCAAGCCCTTGCCCATTGGGGACTGCAACCAAATACGCTAGCGCTCGACAAAGTGCGCGGCATGTTTGCCTTTGCCTGCTACGATCGGCAAAGCAACACGGTATTGCTGGCGCGCGACCACTTGGGCGTCAAGCCACTGCACTACGCTTGGGACGGCAAAACATTCGCCTTCGCATCCGAATTGAAAGCGATCACCGAACACCCGTCGGTTTCACGCGACATCGATCTCGATGCGCTCGGGTTGTTTCTGGAGTGTCAGTACATCCCCGCACCGCTGACGATTTTTCGCAGCGTCCGCAAGCTTGCGGCCGGCCACGCCATGCTGCTGAGCACCATCAGCGGCGAGCTGAACACATGGAAATATTGGCAGTCGGACTACTCTCGAAAGTTGGCGTTGTCGGAAGAAGATACGACCACGGCGCTCGATCGTGAGTTACGAGCATCCGTTTCTTCGATGCTCGTGGCAGACGTGCCACTCGGGGCGTTTGTCAGTGGCGGTGTTGATTCGAGCCTGGTTGCAGCGTTGATGACAGACATCACTAAAAAACCGATTGAGACGTTCAATCTCGGCTTCTTAAATGACACCGGCGCGCCGGACACCACTCAGAGCGAGCACGACGAGGCTGCCCGCGTGGCGCGGCATATTGGTAGCCATCACCATGCGTTGATGGTCAAGCCGTCTGACGTGACCGACGCCTTCTATGATTGGGTGGATGTGTTCGATGAGCCATTCGGTGACCAAGCCGCCCTGCCCACCATGTTGCTGTCAAAACTTACACGTCAGCACGTCACCGTGGCACTGACTGGTGAAGGCGCTGATGAGCTATTTGCTGGCTACGGCAACTATCGCAAGCGCGTCGCAGAAGAACGGATTTCAGGTTTACTCGGCGCGCCGGGATCGCCATTGCCCGCGTTGCTGAAACTGCTGCCCGCCGCTGCGCGCAAGGACCGGCTGGTCAAAGCCATCATGCAGCCGCGTAACCAACGCTACGCAACGATCCCAAATGTGTTTGATCGTGCCATCCAACCGCAGCTGTTTTCCGCTGCGTTGCAGCAACGGCAACATAGCCGGATCGCCGACTACGCCGCCAAGTTTTACGATGAATGCAATGCCAGCGACTACCTCGAAAAAATCATGTACGTCGATACGAAGTTGTGGCTCGCCGATGACTTACTGACCAAGGTTGATCGCGCGACGATGGCGTATTCGCTAGAGGCGCGCGTTCCGTATCTCGATCACCGCTTCGTTGAATTTGTCGCACAACTTGATCCGACACTCAAGCAACACGGCATGACCACTAAGTACATCCTCAAGAAGCTTGCAGCACGCTACCTTCCCGACGATATTGTCTATCGCAACAAGCAAGGCTTCGTCATGCCGCTTTCAGGCTGGCTCAAAGGCAGCCTCAAGCCGCACGTCGATGCCGCATTAGGGTCTAGTGGCTTGATGAAGCGCGGTTTGTTCAGCAACGGCGCACTCTCGCGGCTGCAAGCGGAGCATGCGAGCGGTCGCAGCAATCACGCGGGGCGC
>JAYVUH010000379.1:0-5067 GCA_043788115.1 Burkholderiales bacterium | reverse complement strand
CCCTGCAATGAGCCCTTTGTGTAACGATAGCCGGGGCGCGATGACTTGCGTTGATCCGCCGCCAGCCTTTGTCCAGTCTCCGCCGCTGTTGACGTTCGTCACCCCGACTTCAACGCTCAAATCGAAACCCAGAAGGCTCAACGTTACGCCCGGCGATAGGGCGCGTAGTGCGGTAACAGCGGCGAGATCTTTCGACAAGCGCAGAAAAGCGTCTTGCGAAAGTTGGCGAATATCACTAAATTCACCAGCCGCCGCGGGCGGGCAGCCGGTAGCGACGAGGCACACGACCAACGCTGCGCGCACTGCTGCCACGTTCCAGTGTGCGCCATTGAGTTGACCGCTCACGTGCCTCCAGGATGCCATCTTAGAATCGTTCATGCCACCTCCCAAGCCGTCGATCAGGAAATGTAGAGTTTGTCAGGTATCGAGTGCAGATGCATGGTTTTACCTGCTTTCATGACTTGCCCAGAAACGTCGTGTCCTACGACAGCCGGAATCTTGACGGCAACTGCGAGCAATTTATCCAAGTCGACCCCAGACTCAAGCTCCATGTCATTGAGCATGTTGATCAAATCTTCAGTGCAGATATTGCCGGTCGCGCCGGGCGCGAATGGACAGCCGCCCAAGCCCGCGATCGACGCATCAAAACTCGTCACACCAGCGGCAATGCCCGCGGCAACGTTGGCCAATCCCATGCCGCGGGTATTGTGAAAATGCAAGGTAATTTCGATGCCGGGAAAGCGTTGCTTCGCTTCTCGCATCATGCGCTCGACCTGTCGCGGGTTCGCCATGCCGGTGGTGTCAGCAAAGGTGACGCCATCGAAGCCAATCTGCAGGTACTGCTCAGCGAACATCATCACCCGCTGCTCGTCGATACGCCCCTCAAACGGGCAACCGAATGACGTTGAAACGCACCCGTTCATGCGAATTCCTGCGGCCTTCGCCATCGGCACCATGTCGCGAAAGCTCGCCAAAGATTGATCGGTGGTCCGCTTAACGTTTGCCATATTGTGCGTCTCGGAGGCAGACATGAACAAGTTCAGCTCATCAATGCGTCCGCCGTTTTGGTGAACCAGAATTGCGCGCTCCATGCCTTTCAAATTGGGCGTGATCGCCGTGATTTCGACGCCGTCTCGCCGCACGATCTCGCGTAGCACAGTTTCTGCGTCCGCCATATTCGGCACGAATTTGGGGTGCACGAATGATGTGACCTCGACTTTGGCGAGCCCTGTTGCGCTCAATTGATCGATGAGTGCAATCTTGGTCTCTGTCGGAATGAAATTTTTCTCGATTTGAAAACCGTCGCGCACCCCAACATCATTTACGCGAATTCGTTTTGTGGACAGCATTTTCTCTCTCTCGACATGGAAGGACAGATGCTCTCCTAAATCACCATCGAGACGATGAACTAGGAGGGCGAAGTCGCTACAACGGGATGATTCTGGCCGAATGGCACCCACACGCACTGCGCCGAGTTGAAGCGTCGTCTGCAACGATAACGTAAATGACTACCAGCCGCCGTTAGATTCCAGAATTTGGGCACGCAAATCGCTTCACATTGCCCGTGCCGACGCGATCCTTTTTGGCTAGAACGGGTTCCCTGCGCGCGCATTGGGAGGCTCTGTGAGGGAATTTATCAGCTTTATGGTCGGTGCCCCGCCATTGGGTTTAGCAGCGCTTGGGGGGCTATTTGGCTGCGGACGGCCTGTCGGCATATCTTCGCAGCCCAACCCGCAGCAGAAAGGTGTTTGTTGGTGTGCGCGGTGTTTGTGCGACGCAACAGGCCGACCCACAGCACTTTCCACCAAACTCAAAAAGACCATCCTAGCTTGACCCCCGCGTTGAAAATCCGTTAAAATTCGACGGATAGCTTGGCTCCAAATAAACAAAAATTGTTGCAGTTGCGGGGCTAGAAAATGGGCTGGCAAATAAGCAGTCAAATTCGCGCAGTGCTCAAGTATCAAGCCATCTGCACACTTTTTATTGCGCTCGTACTTGGCGGCATCGGTGGCTTGCATTGGGGCGTGTCGGCGGTGCTCGGCGGGACAGTTGGCTTCCTCGGCGGCGCGACGTACGGCGCGATGTTAGCTCGTGTGGGTACTGGATCCGCTGAAGTTGCGCTGGCAGGGATGATGCGGGCTGAGTCTGCCAAAATTTTGGTGATTTTGTTGTTGTTGTGGGCGGTATTTGCAGGTTACGAAAAGATTTTTGGCGTCGGATTCATCGGCACATTCATCCTCACGACGCTGATTTTTTCTTCGGCGGTTTTCATTCGCGAAAAATAGCGTAATTAAGAATATTTATGGCTGCCGAATCAGAACTAACCCCGACCAGTTATATCAGCCACCACCTATCGTTTAATGCGCGTGACGTAGGCGGCGGATTCTGGACGATCCACGTTGATACGCTGGTCACCTCGGTGGTTTTGGGGTTGGTCGCGTTTGGTTTTATGTGGTGGGTGGTGCGCGGAGCGACCGCTGGTGTTCCCGGCAAACGACAAGCGTTCGTCGAAATGCTGTTTGATTTTATTAACGAGCAGGCGCGGGGCATTTTCACGCATGGCGACACCAACAAATTTGTCGCCCCATTGGCGCTGACCGTGTTCGTTTGGGTGTTGATGCTGAACTCGATGGCTTTTTTGCCGATCGACATCATGGCCAAATTCTTTGAGCACGTCTTGCACCAGCACAATTGGCGCGGCGTGCCCACAGCCGATGTCAACACCACATTTGCCCTCGCGCTTTCTGTATGGTTTCTGATGTTCTATTTCAACATCAAGGTCAAGGGGCTGGGCGGTTGGATTCACGAGCTGTTTTGCTCACCATTTGGGTCGAATCCGGTTCTTTGGCCGTTTAACTTGATGTTCAATATCGTCGAGTACGTGTCCAAACCACTCTCGCACTCACTTCGGCTGTTCGGCAATATGTACGCGGGCGAGATAATTTTCTTGCTGTTGGGTATGTGGGCTGCGACCGGTGTGGTTGGCACAGTAATGGCCGCAATTCTCGGTGCAGGCTGGTCGGTGTTCCATATTCTGATCGTTGCGTTACAAGCCTACATATTTATGATGTTGACAGTCGTCTATATCAGTCTTGCGCACGAACACCATTAAGATTCAAAAGACGGTACTTAAACACAAGCAAAGAAAGGAATAACTATGGACAAGCTTCAATATCTGGCCATGATTCAGGCCTATACCGGCATCGGCATCGGCCTCATCATCGGGTTGGGCGCAGCAGGCGCTTGTATTGGCGTTGGCATCATGTGTTCGAAATTTCTCGAGGGCGCTGCGCGTCAGCCTGAATTGATTCCACAGCTGCAGGGCAAGGTGTTTCTGTTGCTCGGTCTGATCGACGCATCGTTCATTATTGGCGTTGGTTTGGCAATGCTGTTCGCGTTTGGCAATCCGCTGCTCGCTGTAATTAAGTAACAGTTGGCTATCACTATTTCCTAGGAAGGCGTCATGAACATTAACTTGACGATGTTTGCCCAGGCGATCGCCTTCTTCGTCCTTTTTTGGGTGTCGAAGAAATTCCTTTGGCCACCGCTGATGGAGGCCATTGAGACGAGGCGCGCAGCAATTGCAGCAGGACTAGCTGCGGCTGAAAAGGGCAAGTCAGCGCTGGCTGAGGGTGAGCAGCAAAAGTTGCTGTTGCTCAAAGAGGCGCGGGAGCAGGCGGGCGAAGTAAAGGCGCTGAATGAAAAACAGGCGCTGTCTTTGATTGATGAAGCCAAGGTGCAGGCCAAGGTTGAGGCTGATCGGATTGTCGCGGCAGCGCATGCCAGCGCCGCGAACGAGCTGCAAAAGGCGCGCGACGCCCTGCGCGACCAAGTGGCGATGTTGGCGATTGCGGGTGCCGAGAAAATTCTCAGACGCGAGGTCGACCCGAAGGCCCACGCCGATATGCTGAGCCAGTTGAAGGCGCAGCTGTAATGGCTGAGTTGACGACGGTCGCAAGGCCATACGCAGAGGCCGTATTTCGCGTTGCGGTTGAGTCGGGCAGCGTGGCGGAGTACGCCGGTATGTTGGCGGTGCTTGGAGTTACCGCGTCTGATGCGCGGGCGGCGGCGCTGTTAGGCAACCCGAAAGTCACGGTCGAGGAAAAGGCGGCAGTGTTGTCAACGGCATTGGAGAAATCGGCACCAGCGGTTGATAATTTGTTGACGCTGTTGATCGGTAGCGGTAAGGCAGCGCTGCTGCCATTTGTTGCCGAGCACTTCGCCCGGTTGCAGCGCGCTCATGATGGCGTCGTGAAGGCAACAATTTCATCGGCCATGCCGCTTACCCTTGCCGACCAAACCAGCTTGGTCGATGCATTGGCCAAGAAATACGGGAAGCGCGTGGAAGCCGTGGTGGTGGTCGATAGCGATCTTATTGGCGGCGCGCGTATCCAGGTGGGTGACGAGGTCATTCATGCTTCTGTGAGGGATACGTTGGACAAAATGAAACAAGCGCTGACCGCATAGGCCGACGCGAAACTCGAACAACCACATTTTTACTAAATAGCTTAACTAGGGTACGACGATGCAAATCAACCCGGCAGAAATCAGCGAACTCATCAAATCCAAGATTCTGGGCTTGTCCGCCGCAGCGGAGAAACGCTCCGAAGGCAATGTGATCTCGGTAACCGACGGCATTTGCCGCGTCCACGGCTTGGCTGATGTGATGCAGGGCGAAATGTTGGAGTTCCCAGGCAACACTTTTGGGCTCGCACTAAACCTAGAGCGCGATTCAGTAGGCGCAGTGGTTCTGGGCGACTACCAGCACATCAAAGAAGGAGACACGGTCAGATGTACTGGCCGGATTTTAGAAGTCCCGGTTGGTCCCGAGTTGTTAGGGCGGGTGGTCAATTCGCTGGGTGCTCCAATCGACGGCAAAGGCCCGATTAACGCCAAAATGACGGACGTTATCGAAAAGGTTGCGCCTGGCGTAATCGCTCGCAAATCGGTAGATCAGCCTGTGCAAACCGGCCTGAAGGCTATCGACGCAATGGTGCCGGTGGGACGCGGCCAGCGGGAGTTGATTATCGGCGATCGGCAAACCGGCAAGACCGCGGTTGCGATCGA
>JAYVUH010000378.1:0-2720 GCA_043788115.1 Burkholderiales bacterium | reverse complement strand
CGCGTCGCTTCGCGATGTGACCAAGGACGTATTGGATTCGCTCACGCCGCGTGAGGCGAAAGTGTTGCGCATGCGCTTCGGTATTGAAATGAATACCGATCACACGCTCGAAGAAGTCGGCAAGCAATTCGACGTGACGCGCGAGCGTATCCGCCAGATTGAAGCGAAGGCGTTGCGCAAACTGCGCCACCCATCGCGCTCGGAGCGTTTGAAGAGTTTCCTCGAGCAAGAGGGTTAGTAGCCCCACAAGTCAGTGACAAAATAAAGGGCAGCTATGGCTGCCCTTTATTCTTGTGCCAACCACCGGGCGCTACTTGACCAGCAATACCGGAATGTTGCTTTCGGCCAGCGCGCGCGTGGCCGCCGAGCCCATGAATAAGTTTCCCACCCCGCTCCTGCCGTGTGTACCCATCACTAGCATATGGAAGCCTTCGTTTGCGGTCGCTGCGATGTCATGGCCCGGATCACCCAGTCTAAAAATTTCGGCGGCCTCTAGCTTGTGCTGCGCGAGCAGCGCACGGGCAGGTGCCAGCGCTTCGTCCGCTTCATCTTTATAGTATTTGTCCACCACATCCTGCCCGACCCACGCTTTTGCGCGCGCCGACGGAATTGGCCGGTGAACGTTTAGGAGCGTAATCGCCGGCGCGTTTCCGAACATGGCGGTGTGCTCCAACACGTATGCAAGAGCGCGTTGGCTACAGTCAGAGCCATCGATCGCAACAAGTATCTTCATGGTTTCCTATCTCCGTTTGAAGCGCAGATAATGCCATGATCAGCCTGACGCCGCATTTGATCCTTATCAGGAAACCGCGAGAATCAGGCGAAGTCGCACGGTATCTCGTGACTCGTTCGATGCGTGAGTGGAAAACCCCAGCTGACTCGCCAGCGCCAACATGCTTTGGTTGGCTTGCAAAACGGTGCCTTCCATCTCTTGGTAGCCCGCCTCCTTTGCGCAGTGGATGAGATTTTTCATCAGTTGTTCGCCCAGCCCTTTGCCCTGCCAGTGGTCACCAATTGCGATCGCAAACTCAACACTTTTGCCGTCAGCGTTCGGCGAATAGCGAGCGACACCGGTGATCACCGCCTCATCAACCGTCAACGCCAGCAACGCCATCTCGCGGTCGTAGTCGAGCTGGGTGAATCGCGCGATCATATCGTCGGACAGTGCTGCGACCGAGTGCATAAACCGGTAGTAACGCGATGTCTCGGACATTGCCGCGACAAAGGCTCTTTCGCGCGCCGCGTCGTCGGGGCGGATGGCGCGCATGCGTACCGGCGTGCCGTCTTTGAGACGAAGTTCACGTTCAAGTTCGACCGGGTAGGGAAAGATCGCCATATGACCGTAGCGCGTATCGGTCACAGGTGAATCGGCGTCGATCACGACGCGCGCATCGAGCACCGCCACACCTGTGGGATGCGCCAGTACCGGGTTCAAGTCCATCTCACGCACCCACGGCAATACAGACGCGATGGTGGCGACCCGCACGATGACTGTCTTGAGTGCGGTGCGGTCAACAGCCGCCACATTGCGATACTGCGCGAGCACGCGGCTGATGGCGGTCGCCATGATCAAATTTTCGGCGAGCGCCTCATTGAGCGGCGGCAGCGCCAGCGCTGTGTCGGCGATCACTTCCACGCCAACCCCGCCTGCGCCAAAGGCAATCACCGGACCAAAAGTGAGATCTCTGGAGATACCGACCAGCAATTCGCGAGCGTCCTTGAAGCGTAGCATGGGTTGCACATTTACCCCGTTAATGCGCGCATTCGGCTGGCTGTCTTTCACGTCGGCCATCATGCTGTCGAACGCGGCCGATACTTGCCGACCGTTGGCTAGATTTAATCGGACACCGCCAACGTCACTCTTATGGGTGATGTCGGGGGATTCGATTTTGAGTGCAACGGGGAAGCCGATTGTTGACGCAGCGCGCGCCGCTGCCGCTGCATCAGTGGCGAGCGTGCCAATGGCAACTGGCAAGTGAAACGCATCGAGCAGCGCCTTGGATTCGCTCTCCTGCAGCAAGGTCCGATTCTGGGAAAGCGCAAACTCGCGAATCGTGTTGGCTTTCGCAATTGCCTTCGACAACTCATGAAACGTCATGGATTCTGACGCCGACACGGATTCGCGAAGCAGGTTCTGGTGCTCGCGAAAGCGCGCGAGATAAGTGAACGCATCCACCGCGCTTTCGGGCGTAATGAAGTTCGGGACGCCTGCTTCGTCGAGAAGCGTGCGTGCTTTGGCGATCGAGGCGCCACCGAGCCACGACGTGAAGACAGGTTTGCGCTCCTCGTTCAGCGCGCTGGTCGCCAGCGGGATGATGGCCTGAGCCGCAGCTTCGGGCGAAGTAACTGACTGCGGACAGAACATGGTGAGAACTGCGTCGACATTGGTATCCGCTATCACCGCCTGCAATGCATCGTGAAAGCGCGCAGGCGTGGCGTCGCCAACGATGTCAACCGGATTGGCGTGCGACCAATGTGTAGGTAAGGCGGCGTTCAGCGCCTGCATGGTTGTTGCGTCCAACGTTGCCAGCACCAGCCCATTCGCTTCCGCCGCGTCGGCGGCAACCACGCCAGGCCCGCCACCATTAGTGACAATGGCCAACCGGTTTCCCTTGAGTGCTTTGGCGACACGCGGATCTGCCAGCAGTCGAGCGGCGGCGAACAGTTGCATTGAGGAATCAACACGCACCGCACCGGCGCGCGCCAACACGGTCTCCCAA
>JAYVUH010000377.1:0-10277 GCA_043788115.1 Burkholderiales bacterium | reverse complement strand
CGTACTCAAAGGAAGCAAGCCAGGCCCGTGCGTGGCGTTGCGCGCAGACATGGATGGTCTTCCGGTCATTGAGGAATCAGATGTCCCGTTCAAGAGTCTGGTGAAGTCGGAGTGGAACGGCGTTGCTTGCGGCGTTATGCACGCCTGCGGCCACGATACGCACGTTGCCATTTTGATGGGGGTGGCGGAGATTCTCGCCGGCATGCGCGATCAGATCGCCGGTTCGGTCAAGTTTATTTTCCAGCCCGCAGAGGAGATGCCGCCGATTGGTGAACAGGGTGGCGCCAAGCTCATGATTGAGCAGGGCTGTCTGGAGAATCCGACCGTCGACGCGATTTTCGGTTTGCATATCACCTCAAAGCTACACGCCGGTGAAATCGGCTACCGCCCGGGGCCATTCATGGCCAGCGCCGACCAGTTCCGCATTTTCATTCGCGGCAACCAAACGCACGGCGCGCAGCCGTGGAGCGGCGTCGATCCGATCGTCGTGGGTTCGCAAGTGGTGCTCGGATTACAGACCATCGTCTCGCGCAAAATGAACCTCACGCAAGAGCCGTCGGTCGTGACCGTCGGCAGCTTTCAGGCGGGTAATCGTTCCAACATTATTCCGGACGAAGCCAAGATGGAAGGCACTGTGCGCGCCTTCGACGAGAGCCATCGCTCCGACATCCACGCGTTCATCGAAAAAATTACCACGATGATCGCCGAGTCCGGCGGCGCAAAAGCGCACGTGCACATAGAGCGCGGCTATCCGGTGACCATCAACGACGAGGCGCTCACGGCGTGGGCGGTGCCGGTCATGAAGCGCGCTATTGGCGACGGTCATGTCAATCTGTCTGTCAAGACCTGTGGTGCCGAGGACTTCTCGTTCTTTCAGCAGAAAGTGCCGGGCCTGTTTTTCAATATCGGCTGCACACCATCGGATAAAGATTGCAAGTACGCGCCGTCTAATCACAGCCCGCGCTTCTATGTCGATGAGTCGGGATTGAAGGTCGGCGTCAAGGCCCTCACCACGCTGGCGCTCGACTGGCTTGACTCGCATCGTCCCGCCGCGTGAGCTATCTCGGTTGTTTTGATCTATTCAAAATCGGCATCGGCCCGTCGAGTTCACATACGGTAGGGCCGATGCGCGCGGCGCGCCGGTTCCTAGTGGAGCTGGGCGATGGCGTGCTCGAGAACGTAACAAAAGTTGAAGTTGAGTTATTCGGCTCGTTGGCCCACACCGGCAAGGGGCACGCCACTGACACCGCCATCGTGCTCGGACTCAGCGGCAAAGTTCCTGAAGATGTTGATACGTCCGGCGTCACCGCGTTTATCGCCGGCGTGACCAAGGCCGGCCGGTTGACCTTGCTGGGCAGCCGAGAAGTTTCGTTCTCGCCACTGGCGCACATTCGATTCAACTTGCGCGATCTGCTGCCAGTGCATTCCAACGGCATGATGTTCCGCGCGTATGTGGATAACGGCGTGGACAACCGCGCCGATGGGCACCTGCTTGTTGAACGCGCGATGTATTCCATCGGTGGTGGCTTTGTGGTTGATGAGGATGAGGCGTTTGTCGGCACCGCGCGCGGTGCCGAACACGCCGTGCCGTATCCGTTTTCATCGATGAAAGAACTGCTGGCCGTCTGCAAGGCGCAATCCATGACGATGGCGGCGGTACTGCGCGCCAACGAAGACGCGCTGCGGCCGCGCGCCGAGACCGATGAGTTTCTGGATCGTGTTGCACAGACCATGTTCGATTGTATCGATCGCGGCGTCGCCACTGAAGGCACGCTACCCGGCGGCTTGAATGTGCCGCGTCGCGCACACGGCATTCATCAGAAGCTGTTGGCGGAACACCGTGGTCGGTCTCATTTGCCAAACCCGATGCCGCATCAAGTGATGGACTGGGTTAGTGTTTATGCAATTGCCGTCAACGAAGAAAATGCCGCCGGTGGCAAGGTCGTCACCGCGCCGACCAACGGTGCCGCCGGTGTGGTGCCGGCGGTACTTCGCTACGCACGTGATTTTTGTGGCGGCGACCAAGCGAAGCAACGGGATTACTTTCTGGTGGCGTCAGCTGTCGGCGCATTGTGCAAGATGAACGCCTCGATTTCGGGTGCGGAAGTCGGCTGCCAAGGTGAAGTTGGCTCTGCTGCGGCGATGGCGGCAGCAGGGCTGGCCAACGTACTCGGCGCGAGCAACGAGCAGATCGAAAACGCCGCGGAGATCGCACTCGAACACCATCTGGGTATGACGTGTGACCCGATTGGGGGCTTGGTGCAGATTCCGTGTATCGAGCGCAACGCCATGGGTGCGATCAAGGCGATCAGTGCAACATCACTCGCGATGCGTGGCGATGGCACCCATCACGTCACGCTCGATCAGGTGATCGAAACGATGCGGCGTACGGGCGCGGATATGCAGACGAAGTACAAAGAGACGTCACTTGGCGGATTGGCGCTCGCCGCCGTTGAGTGTTGATACGCGGCAGTTCACGATGATCCAACTGACCAAAAGGCAGTGGCTGGTGAGCAAGCGTAGCCCGTATGGAGCGGAGCGCAATGCGGGGAAGTCAGCATAGATGCGATGATCCCGAAATGCGCGATGCCCCTCCGACCTACGAGACTATCCGCGCTAGCAAACAAGGCGCCAGCTTCGATTCCGCGTAAAATGACTTGTGCGCCGATTTGAATCAGCTTGCGGGCGCTGAATGTCGATAGACATCCTAAATACCGCTAAAGCGAGGCACGTTATCCAACCTGTCCGCTTTGGCATACGCTAAAGCGACAGGTTTTTTATTTCGGACGCCGCAATGGATCATGTCGTTTCAACCCGCCCCGCCAGAACGCGCGCCTTGATGGATGCTCTAGCGCAACGCATCCTCGTCTTCGACGGTGCGATGGGCACCATGATTCAGCGCTACAAGCTTTCAGAGGCCGAGTACCGCGGTGCGCGTTTCGCCGATTGGAAGTCCGACCTGCGCGGCAACAACGATCTGCTGACCTTGACCAAGCCCTCGGTGATTCGTGAAGTGCACGCCGAATATTTGGAAGCAGGCGCCGATATTCTGGAGACCAATACATTCAACTCCACGTCGATTTCAATGGCCGACTACCATATGGAATCGCTTGCCTATGAGTTGAACCTTGAGGGCGCGAAACTCGCGCGAGAAGTCGCCGATGGATTCTCCGCAAAAACACCCGCCAAGCTGCGTTTCGTCGCTGGCGTGCTGGGGCCGATGAATCGCACGCTGTCACTTTCGCCTGACGTCAACGACCCTGGATTTCGTGTGGTGAACTTCGATCAGGTCAAAGATGCGTACCGCGAAGCGACGCGCGGTTTGCTCGACGGCGGTGCCGACATCATTTTGATCGAGACCATCTTCGATACGCTCAACGCGAAGGCGGCAATTTTTGCGGTCGAAGAAGAGTACGATGCACGTGGTCTCGCACCCGAGCAGCGCCCGCCGGTCATGATTTCCGGCACCATCACCGACGCGTCCGGCCGCACGCTATCCGGCCAAGTGGTTGAAGCGTTCTACAACTCGGTGCGCCACGCAAATCCGATTTCAATCGGATTCAACTGCGCGTTAGGCGCAAAAGAGTTGCGACCGCACATCGAGGAACTCGCGCGCATCGCCGATTGCCGCGTCTCGGCGCACCCGAATGCTGGGTTGCCGAACGCGATGGCCGAATACGACGAGCTGCCCGAGCAGACCGCAGCGTTCATTCGCGAATGGGCCGAAGCCGGCTGGCTCAACATCACCGGTGGTTGTTGCGGCACCACACCCCAGCACATCAAGGCGATCGCCGCTATCGTCGCGTCATTCCCGCCACGCGCGTTGGACAGCAGCGCACCAACGATTGAAAAACGCTTGCGCCTGTCGGGCTTGGAGCCGCTCAACATCGGCGACGACTCGCTATTCGTAAACGTAGGTGAACGCACTAACGTCACCGGTTCGCGTGTGTTTGCCAAGCTGATTCTCAACGACGATTACAATGCCGCGCTCACCGTCGCCCGCCAGCAAGTCGAATCTGGCGCGCAGATCATCGACATCAACATGGACGAAGCCATGTTGGATTCGCAGGCGGCGATGGTGAAGTTTCTGAATCTGATCGCCTCCGAGCCTGATATCTCGCGCGTGCCAATTATGATCGACTCCTCCAAGTGGAGCGTGATTGAAGCCGGTCTCAAGTGCGTCCAGGGGAAAGCGGTCGTCAATTCAATTTCGATGAAAGAGGGCATTCCGCAATTCATCGAGGCGGCCAAGTTATGCCGTCGTTATGGGGCGGCTGTCATCGTGATGGCGTTCGACGAAAAGGGCCAGGCGGATTCGTATGAACGCAAGATAGAAATCTGCGCACGGTCCTACAAAATCTTGACCGAAGATGTCGGCTTCCCAGCAGAAGATATTATTTTTGATCCGAACATCTTCGCAGTCGCCACCGGTATCGAAGAGCACGCGCTGTACGGGCTCGACTTCATCCGTGCAACCGAGTGGATCCGTAAGAACCTGCCTTTTGCCAAGATCAGTGGCGGCGTTTCGAACGTGTCGTTTTCATTCCGTGGCAATGAACCGGTTCGTGAGGCGATCCACACGGCGTTTTTGTATCACGCTGGTAAGGCGGGCATGACGATGGGCATCGTCAACGCGGGTCAGCTTGGCGTTTACGACGATATTCCAAAGGATTTGCTGGAGCGCGTCGAGGACGTGCTATTCAATCGGCGTGACGATTCTACCGACCGTCTAGTCGCGTTTGCCGAACAGTACAAAGGCCAGAAGAAAGATCAGATCGAAGACTTGGCGTGGCGCAGTGAACCGGTCGAAGCGCGCCTCACGCATGCGTTGGTGCGCGGCATCACGCAGTACATCGTCGAGGACACCGAAGCGTGTCGCGCCAAGATTCAATCGGCGGGCGGTCGTCCGATCAATGTCATCGAAGGACCGTTGATGGACGGCATGAACGTGGTCGGCGACTTGTTCGGCGCGGGAAAAATGTTCCTGCCTCAGGTGGTGAAGTCGGCGCGCGTGATGAAGCAGGCGGTGGCGCATCTCATTCCGTTCATCGAAGAAGAAAAGCGTCGCCTTGGCATTGAGAATGCCAAGGCCAAGGGCAAGATTGTCATGGCGACGGTCAAGGGTGACGTGCACGACATCGGCAAGAACATTGTCGGGGTGGTGATGCAATGTAACAACTACGAGGTGGTCGATCTCGGCGTGATGGTGCCGGCGGAAAAAATTCTCAATGCCGCGATTGAGCACAAGGCCGACATCATTGGCCTGTCGGGTTTGATCACGCCCTCCCTCGAAGAGATGGCGCACTTCGCCAAAGAGATGCAACGCCTTGGTTTCACGATTCCGTTGTTGATCGGCGGTGCCACCACGTCGCGCACGCACACGGCGGTGAAGATCGAGCCGTACTACAAGGGCCCGGTGATATGGGTGCCGGATGCCTCACGCGCAGTCGGCGTGTGTAGCAATTTGTTAAGCGATGAGTTGCGCGACGACTACGTCAACGAGGTGCGCGAAGACTACGTGAAGGTTCGCGAACAGCACGCCAACAAGAAGGGCGTGAAGTTGGTGACGATTGAAGCCGCGCGCGCAAATGCAACGAAGATTGAGTGGCATTCGTACGCACCGCCCAAGCCGACATGGCTTGGTGTGAAAGCGCTGAAGAATTTCCCGATCGAACAACTGGTGCCCTACATCGACTGGAGCCCGTTCTTTCAGACTTGGGATCTGTGGGGCAAGTATCCGCAGATCCTTGACGACGCGGTCGTGGGCGAAGCGGCGCGCGAGGTCTTTGCCAACGCGCAGAAAATGCTCGACAAGATTATTAAGGGCAAGTGGTTGCAAGCCAACGCAGTGTATGGCTTCTGGCCAGCCAACGCGGTGGGCGATTCAGTAGAAGTGTATGCAGATGATTCGCGTGCGACGGTGTTGCATACGTTCCATCATCTGCGCCAGCAGAACGAAAAGCCAGCGGGGAATGCGAATCAATGTCTGGCGGACTTCGTGGCACCGCGAATTTCATCCTCTCACCCAGCGGGAGAGGGGGCGACATTGCCCGACTACATTGGCGGTTTCGCGGTTACGACAGGCATTGGCTGCGATGAACGCGCGAAAGCATTTGAGGCGGCCAACGACGACTACAGCGCGATCATGATCAAAGCACTGGCGGACCGGCTCGCCGAAGCGTTCGCCGAATACTTGCACGCTCGGGTACGGCGTGAGGAGTGGGGCTACGCAAAGAATGAAACGATCAATAACGAAGACATGATCGCTGAGAAGTACGTTGGCATCCGTCCCGCCCCCGGATATCCCGCCTGTCCTGAGCATTCTGAGAAAGCCCCGCTATTCACGCTATTGGATGCCGCCAAGCGCGCCGATATTACGTTGACCGACTCGTTTGCCATGTGGCCAACAGCAGCGGTGTCAGGTTTCTATTACTCGCATCTACAGTCTCAGTACTTCGCCGTCGGCAAGATTGATCGTGATCAAGTCGAGGACTATGCCAAACGCAAGGGCTGGTCGATCCCGATGGCGGACCGCTGGCTGGCGCCTAATATTTAGCTATGGAATCAAGTATAGGATTTGCCCCGCTTGTTTACCTGGACAACATGGTCATCAGTGATCTCGCTACGGGAAAGTTGAAAAGCGAAGCTGTTACGGCGCGCTGTGGTGTTGACAAAGTACGCTTTACGTTTTCGGAATACTCGATCATTGAAGCTACGAATGGCTCACAACCGGATCGCATTTGTGCTCGTGCTCGGATGATTGACGAACTCGCGAGCGCTTGGATACCAGACGTAATTTGGCAGCGCGATCTCGCATTTGTGGAGTTTCTGACGTCAAATCTGAATACTCCTTCAGTCGTGCCTGTATTCAGTTCGCTTCCAGAACTATTGCGTGGCGACCCGAGAACACCCGGCTTGGTGGTTCCAAATGATTACTCCGCGATACACTACGCTCGGTCAAAGTGCAGCGATAAACAAGACTTTTCCTTCTTGGATCAATCCTTTGCGGTCCTAGAGGAGGTGCGACGAGAGCTTCGAGGAGTCCCAGAGTTGCCGCTCGATGCGGAAATCAATCTCCAAATTGCTAGGTCGGTTCTCGATAGATACCAAATTTCGGTTCAGGATTCTGGATCTCTGCTCGTCAAGGTTGCTCTTGGGGGAAAAGAGTTAGTGACAAGATGCGCTGCGCTTGAAATCGAGATGCTCTACAGTAGGTTCCGAACAACGGAACAACTAAAAAACCAGACTTCAAACAGCGTTGATTTCTTTCATCTGAACTCAGCCTTACCGGTGTGCGACTTTTTCGTGACTTGCGACGCGGATGTGATTCGAGCGGCTGACTACATTCGTACTAAAACACAGCACAAAATTGCGCGTGTGATCGAGTTGGTTGCTGGTGGCCGCTAAGCCGCCAACTTCTGCACCTTAGGTAACGGCTTCTGTCGTACCTGCCACAAGTCGTACTGCATCTGCATTCCCAGCCACATATCAGCGCTGGTATTCATGGAACGCGACAAGCGCACGGCCATGTCTGCACTGATACCTGACCTTCCGCTCAAAATCGCCGACAGCGATTGACGCGTGACACCCAGCCGCGCAGACGCTTCGCCGATAGACAGTCCTTCGGGCAAATACTCGCGCAGCACTTCGCCGGGATGTGGGGGGTTATTCATTCTGCTCATGATTTGCCTCAGTGATAGTCTAGGTAATCAACCAGTTCGACGTCTTTGCCAACGAACCGGAACACAACGCGCCAATTGCCATTGACCGTGATCGACCAGAAGCCTTTTTGATCGCCTTTCAGGGGATGTAGTGCCCAGCCCGGCGCATCCATATCTGCCGACTTAACGGCATTGTCGAGCACGCCAAGCTGTATGCGCAGCCGAGAGGCATGATGAGGCTGAATGCCCTTCTTGCTTCCGGTCTCGAAGAAGTTCTCCAATCCCTTGTGCGCGAACGATCTGATCACGTTCGCAATGTAAAGCAGGGCTTTACATTTGTCAACGGCGACTTAGTCAGGCGTTCGCGCGTAAAATGTCACAAAATAATGACTTATAACCTCACTAAATGAATACTTCAAAGAATTTCGCTGGATCCTATAGCCACTTTCCCTCACCGATGAAGTCCTACCTATTTTCGGTACTCGCGATTCTCTGTTGTGCCGTGCCTTCGGCGATCGTATCGTCGTGGGCATGGAAAGCAGTCGGGCTCGAAGGCGTAGGCTTGGCTGTCGCCACGGTCATCAGCGCCATGGTGCTGGCAACCGCACTGTTTGCGCTGCTCTCAGCGTTGGGCAAGGCACTCAAGATTACAAAGTGAAACTCTCCTATCGGCGGGCACTTTGGGCAGAAAATGCCTGAAAACGCCCGCCAATAAAGGAGTTTTTGTTTGTGAGCTACTCGTTGTAGCCAATGCCCAGCGTGGGCGAACTCGTCAAAGCGGCGTGATCCGCGCCGCCAAGGTGCCATTCTCGATCAAGCCGGCAAGTTCATCGCGTAGCCGTGCGCTTTCATCCATGGCAAAACGCCAATAGGTGAGCCGCCCCTCGTAGTCATCGACGAAACGCGCAAAATCGTTTCGATCCGGCAGCTTTTTCAACGGCAAGCGGTCTAGGTACTCTCGCGTGGGAGAAATCAGCACGACGTTGTCGAGCCAACCCCCCTTCGCTTTGCGCCACGGCAGCATTTTGTCGAGCCAGCCCGGCACGATCTTGTGGGTGAAGTGCGGATAGAGCACCAGCCCTTCGCGCGACGCATAGGGCAGGTGCAAGTGATAGTCGATGATGCCGCCATCCCAGTAGGTGCCTTCAGAGGCACCGTCGATATTGCGCACGCCTTCGAGCACCAGCGGAATCGAGCCCGACGCGATCAACGCATTGCTGAAGTTGGCACCGGTCAGGCGAGCGTACTCGGTGCGGAACGGATCAAACTGTCCCTGATGTTCTTCACGCCCGTTCATGCGCGCACCGAACAGCGGCGTGGCTGAATGACCCGTATAGAACCAGGTGCGATCCATAAAATGGCGCAGGTGGCGCCTTCCCACTGCGTTGGCCAGCGCCGCTAGTGCGTAGCCGGCGTGCGTGCGACCGCGCTGTTCACGCGCGAGGATGCCCTTGCCCCGCACTGCGAGTACGTGCAACCGATAGTGCGGGTGGTTGAGAATATCGTCGATATGGCCGACAAACAAATTGTCGATCAGATCGCGTGCGTAGGCCGTGATGTAGGCTGCGTTCACTTTTCGCGGATAACGCTGCTGACTGTAAGCGCTGGCAAAGCTGGAGAGTGCGTCACGCGTTTCTGCGGCCGAAAACCGGCCATCGTGTATGCCACGGCACACCGCCGCGAAGCGCCACGCGCCGATGGACGCGCCGACCAGATCGATCGGTGAGGTTCGCGACGCAAAACCCTGTGGCAGCCAATCTGCGAACAACCATTCATCCAGCTTTGCCAGCCCTAGCCCCTTCGGGCCGCCTGCGGCACCGGGCAGCATGGTGATGTCCTGCGGGCGCAGCCCGTGCTCGCGAATGTGTGCCAGCGCCCGGCTGCCGGCCTGGATCGACAGCGAACTCATGCCGGAGCGCGCGGCGTGACGCGGGTCTCGTGAAAACCGAGAAAGCCGCACAATACTTCTTCCGGCGCTTCCATCTGCGGATAGTGGCCGATGGCGTTAAGCAACATGATGTCCGCGTCCGGTACTAGCTCGGCATAGCGCGCGGCCATATGTCGGCCCGAGATAGGGTCATCGGCACCGTCGATTAAGCGCAGCGGAATATCATCGTTGCGCGCCTTCGAGGTGGCACCGACCCAACGGGCGCGATAGCGCTTTCGTTCGGTGATGTAGCCGATCAGCTTCGGGAATACACGCAGACCATCGTTTTCGATCACCATCGACCACATGGCGTCCAACTCGGCGCGCGAGGGCGGCGTTGCGTGGCCGAAAATCGCCGTCATGGAATTGGCGAATCGTGCGCTGTTCATTTGTTTGGCGACCAAACCACCCAGCGGTGACAACAGCAGACGCTGCACGCTTCGGACGCGGTGGGTTTCCGGAAACAACCCGCCGTTGAGGAAGCACACACTACCCAGCGCCGCCACCGCCGAGCCGTCGTGCGCGCGCGCCAACAACTCTTGCGCGACGGTATCGCCATAGTTGTGCGCAAGCACGTGAAACCGGCCAACGCCGAGACGGGTTAGCAATGCTTCGCACAGATCCGCTTGGTCAAGGATGCTGTAGTCGTACGCGACGGGTTTGGCAGAAAAGCCGAACCCCAGCAGGTC
>JAYVUH010000376.1:0-2873 GCA_043788115.1 Burkholderiales bacterium | reverse complement strand
TGGCCTTGATGAATGCGCCGTCGACAAGCGCACCGCCAAGATCACGCAAGTTCAATTCCGCTGCCGTACGCGTTTGCTTCATATTGATACGAACGGTTTCTTCAGCGACCGTACCGTAGTTGGACTGGTAGTTCGAATGAGAGATGCCGGCCGAGCCTTTGCCGCCGGCGAACTGAACGGATGCACCGAGCGCCCCACCGCTGGCGTCAGCCGACGAGTTGACAACGGGACTGCGTACACCCGTCGAGGAGGGAACACGGTAGTCATCGGTACTGCGTGTGAAGCCGTCAGCGTGCACTGAAAACACGCCATTGCCAGCTTCGAGCAACGCCGCAGCCGAGCGCTCACCGTCTGCGCCAACGCCGCGCACCTCGAAGGCGCCCCTCGGCCCGGTAATCGGCGAGGCGGGAATTCGATTGTCGATCACATTCACCACGCCACCAATGGCGGTTCCGCCGTATAGCAACGCCGCCGGTCCACGCAACACTTCTACCCGCTCGATGATCAGCGGATCGATAGATGGATTGTGATCAAACGACAGACTGGAGGCGTCGAGCGACGAGCCAAGATTGGTCAGCACCCTGACGCGGTCGCCATCGAGACCCCGAATCACCGGACGTCCTGAATTGGGGCCGAACCAGGTCGCCGAGACGCCGGGTAAGCCGTTCAGGGTTTCGCCCAGGGTGTTACCACGGCGCAGCATCAATTCGTCGCCACTCAGCACTGTCACCGGCGAAACCACATCGCGCGCATCGGTTGCGCCGAGAGGATTTCCGACCACCACAATCTCTTCAATTTTCTTTTTCGCCTCAGCAGCGGGGGCTGTCTGCGCGTTGGTGTTGATGGCAGAGACGGCGATGCAGCTGAGGAGCGCCTGCCCGACGGCGACGGTCAATTTTTGCTTGCGGATAGGCTTCATGGATTGCTTTCTGGCCAGGTGCGGTGTGGGTATACGTTATTGCATCAATGTTGCAATTGTAGCGCAACATGATGAATAGCTCAACGCCTGATCGCTCTGCGACGCCCGCCTCGACTATCATCATCTTTCAGCCAGCCTGATCAGATCGAACCGCCATGACCCACGCCGCCCAAAGCACCTACACCACCCTGACCACCTCTCTCGATCACCACATCGCTCGCATCACGCTCAACCGGCCCGACAAGGCCAACGCCATGAGCGCGCCGATGTGGCAGGAAATTCGCGAAGCGATGCGCTGGGTGGATACGACGCCAGCCGCGCGGGTCGCAATCATTTCAGGTGCCGGCGCCAACTTTTGCGCCGGCATCGATCTAGGCATGATGATGTCGCTCGGCAAGCAGATTGAAGACACATGCGACGCGCGCACCCGGGAGAACCTTCGCGCGGTCATCCTTGATCTGCAGGACACACTCACGTCGATCGAGCGCTGCCGCAAGCCGGTGATAGCCGCGATTCATGGCGCTTGTGTCGGCGGCGCGATCGATCTCGTGTCGTGCTGTGACATGCGCTACGCCAGCCGCGACGCCGTATTCTCGATTAAGGAAGTCGATATCGGTATGACGGCAGACGTGGGTACGCTGCAGCGCTTACCGAAGATCATCAACCCAGCCATCGTGCGCGAACTTGCTTACACCGCTCGCAATGTCGACGCCGTGGAAGCTGAAAAAATCGGTCTCATCAACCGCGTGTTCGAATCAACCGAAGCGCTTGCCGCAGGCGTCGACGCGATTGCCACTGCTATTGCCAGCAAGTCGCCATTGGCGATTCGCGGCACCAAGGAGATGCTCAACTATGCGAGGGACCACTCGGTTGCAGATGGGCTGAACTACGTCGCGTCGTGGAATGCGGGCCTCTTGATGTCGGCAGACCTTCAAGAGGCCATGATGGCAAACATGGACAAGCGCAATCCCGACTTCAGGGATGTGCAGTAGCCGCGCGGCCGCTTGATATCCGGCGGATCGTTGCAACATAGTGTTCTGAAATGAACCGACTCCCTACTTTCTTTTTGTCGCACGGCTCCCCCATGCACGCCGTGAATGCCGGTGCCGTTGGTGACGTGTGGGCGACCATTGGGAAAAATGTGGGTCGTCCGAGCGCGGTACTGATGGTCACTGCGCATTGGGAAACCATCCTGCCGACGCTATCGAGCAACCCGAATCCGCCGATGATCTACGACTTTGGCGGTTTTCCAGAGGCGCTCTACAAGATCCGCTATCGGGCGCAGGGCGAACCTGCTGTTGCCGCACAAGCTGCCGATCTACTTGAGGCGTCCGGCATCAACGCTGCGACTGATGACGTGCGCGGCATGGATCACGGCACTTGGGTGCCATTACTTAAGATGTTCCCCGACGCGGATATTCCCGTTGTGCAGTTGTCGGTACAGCCTTCACAAAGTCCCGCGCATCACGTAGCGGTCGGTCGTGCACTGCGACCGCTGCGCGATGCCGGCGTTCTCATCGTTGGCTCTGGGCATTTGACACATAACCTGCGCGACTGGATGCAGTCTCGCGGCGAGCAATCGCCACTCCCGTATGCGGTCTCGTTTCAGCAATGGGTGAATGAGCAATTGCTATCCGGCAACATCGAGGCATTGAGCCGCTACCGAGAAACTTCAGCCGACGGCGTGCGTGCGCACCCGACGCCCGAGCACTTCCTGCCGTTGTTTGTCGCACTTGGTGCAACCGACGACGACACGACTGCAGAGCGACTCTTCGATGGATTTGAAGGCGCTGCGCTGGCGCTGGACACATATCGGTTTCAGTCGCGGCAAACGCGATAGGCTCGGTAAAGGCGGCCGTCGCTAGATTGAGCGAAGTCGCTCAGCCGCCATTGCGAGCGTTGCCTCGGTCTTGGCAAAACAAAAACGCACCACGCGATGGTCGGTTTTGTCATG
>JAYVUH010000375.1:0-6819 GCA_043788115.1 Burkholderiales bacterium | reverse complement strand
ATTGTCACTTGGTGGTACGGCATCCCCAGCAGTTCGTCGCATGCATTAATTGGCGGCATTGTGGGTGCAGTCATCGCCAAGGCGGGAGCCAGCGTACTGATTGCCTCCGGCGTGCTCAAGACGGTTTTGTTTATCTTCGTATCACCGGTGCTCGGTTTTCTGCTGGGCTCGTTGATGATGGTGCTGGTCGCATGGGTGTTCAGGCGGGCGACACCGTCGAGAGTCGACCGATGGTTCCGTCGTCTGCAACTGGTGTCCGCTGGCGCGTACAGTCTCGGCCACGGCGGTAATGACGCGCAAAAGACGATCGGCATTATCTGGTTGCTCTTGATTGCCACGGGCTACACCTCAGCTGCGGACGCGTCACCACCGATGTGGACGATCATCTCCTGCTACGTCGCGATTGCAATGGGAACGCTGTTTGGTGGTTGGCGCATCGTTAAGACCATGGGACAACGGATCACCAAGCTCAAGCCGGTCGGCGGATTTTGCGCTGAATCCGGCGGTGCGATCACCCTCTTCCTTGCCACCGGGCTCGGTATTCCGGTGTCGACTACGCACACCATTACGGGCGCCATTGTCGGTGTAGGTTCGACGCGAAATGCCAGCGCGGTCAGATGGGGGGTGGCGGGCAACATTGTGTGGGCGTGGATATTTACTATCCCCGCCAGTGCGTTTGTCGCTGCCGTCGCGTACTGGGTCAGTCTGTCGATCTACTAGCGGTACCAGCTAGCGCTGTCGCAACCTTCCAACAATCCCCGTTGGAAAGTAGTACACAGACAGCACAAACAGCACGCCCAACCACAGCAGCCAGCGATCGGGCGAGAGCAACGCGGCGAGCCAAGGCAAGCTGCTGGCGGCGTCGCTGCCAAGCTTCAGCAGATCCTGCAAATAGCTCTGCGCGATCACAAACAGCGCTGCGCCAATCACCGATCCGTAGATTGTTCCCATGCCACCGATGACGACGATGAGCAACACGTCAATCATGATTTCGAACGAGAGTGATGTGTCCGGTCCGTTGTAACGTAGCCACAGTGCAAGCATGACGCCAGCAATAGTGGCAAATAGCGCTGACAGTACGCTCGATACGGTGCGATACATCACCACGCGATAGCCGATTGCTTCCGCACGAAACGGGTTTTCACGAATCGCTTGCAGTACACGGCCGAATGGCGAATTGACGATGCGCAGCAGCGCCAGCACCATCAGTACGGCGGCGAAAAACAACAGGTAGTAGGTGAGGAAGCGGCCGTTAATGGAAACACCAAGAAACGGCGTGTCAGAGAACAGGTAGCCTGACTGCAACTGATCGGGCAGACGAAAATTGAGTCCGTCCTCGCCGCCGGTGATATCAGACAGCTGCGAAGCGAGGGTCTGGAAAGCCGAAGCGATGGCGAGCGTAATCATGGCGAAGAAGATTGCGCGCACGCGCAGCGAGAATAATCCGACGGCCAAGGCCAACAGCAAGGACAGCATCAGTGCGCCGCAGATGCCGATGGCAAGACCTTCCCACGTCGCGCCCCAGCGCGTCGTGGCAATGGCCACGCCGTACGCGCCGATGCCAAAGAACATGGTGTGCGCAAAGCTGACGATGCCGGTATAGCCGAGTAGCAGATCAAAGCTCGCCACGAGTACGATGAACACCAATATTTTGGCCGCCACACTGAGTGCATTCACACCGGGTGCGATAAATGGCGCGAGCGCCAGCACAAGCGTTAGTGAAATGAGGATCGCCACCAGAAGCTTGCTGCGGGGAAGGTCGTTTGAAAGTAGTCGATTGAGCATGGTGACCCTACCGATTCGCGACAGGGTAGAACCCGCTTGGGCGCCACAGCAACACGGCCACCATCAGCGCGATGTTCGAGAACAACGCCGCTTTCGGCGCTAAGAACCCGGTGTAGTTGGCCAACAGTCCGATCAAGAGCGCACCAATCAGCGCGCCGCCAGTCGAGCCGAGACCGCCGATGATAATGACGATAAAGATCAGCACATTGACTTGCGCGCCCATCTGCGGGATCACGTTTTGTTGATACATGCCCCACATCACGCCACCCAATCCCGCCAACGCACTGCCGACGACGAACACGCCGACGAACAGGCGGCGGATGCGATAGCCGAGTGACTCGACCATTTCCGGATTCTCAACACCGGCGCGAATCAAGAGGCCGATCTTGGTCCGACTGAGCACCCACGCGAGCAGCAGAAATACCACGAGGCCAACTAGCACAGCAAGCAAACGGAATTTTTCGATCGCCGCGTCACCGAACAGCACGGCTCCTCGCAGCGCTTCCGGCAACACCAGCGAAATCTGTTGCGCCCCCCAGATGACTTTGATCAGTTCCTCGCCGATGATCATGCCACCCATGGTGATCAAGATCTGCTTGAGATGTTGACCATACACCGGGCGCACCAGCAATCGTTCAAACGCGAGACCGATCACGCTGGCCACGGCCATCGCCACCAGCATGGCGGTGAAAACGGCGACCAAGTTGCGCCACAGCTCGGGTGAGCCCGTCCAACCGCCCATGCTGCCAAGCACGCTGGTCGCGACGAATGCACCGACGGCGATGAATACGCCATGGCCAAAGTTGAGTACGTCCATCAGCCCGAACACCAGCGTCAGGCCTGACGCAATGATGAAAATGATCATGCCCATTGCCAGTCCGGCGATCGTCAGCGTCAGCCAGGTCGAGGGGGAGTCGACAAACGGCCACGCAAGAAGCGCCAGAGCGGGCACCAGTACGAGCGGCTGCCAATCAAAATCGAGGCGTGGCAGTTGCGGTGCCGGCGGGCTGCTCGGAGTCGTCGGTGGCGTCGCCTGCGGGGCGCTTGCTTGTACATTCATAGCGCCAATCCCATCAGTGACTGTTGTAGACCTGCGTCGGTTGCAAACGCATCCATGCTGCCGTGATGCACTACGCGACCATCTTCCATGACCGCAACGTCGTCGCCCAGACGCTTGGCAAAATTGATGTTTTGTTCGACGAGTAAGATCGTCACGCCGCGCGACTTCAGTTCGGCAAAAGCGTCGATCATGTTGTTGACGATCGAAGGCGCTAGCCCTTTGCTCGGTTCGTCAATGATCAGCAACTCGCGTGGCTCGACGATGGCGCGCGCCACCGCCAGCATCTGTTTCTGGCCGCCGGAGAGTTTCCCGGCTGGATAGTTCCAGAACTTCTCAACCGCAGGAAAGAGTTGAAAAATCCATTTCAGGCGTGCGTCGTCCATGTCACCGGCATGACGGGCTTGGGTGGCGGCGAGCAGCATGTTTTCCTTGACGGTGAGGTCGGCGAAGATACCCATGGTCTCGGGAACGTAGGCAACGCCTAGGCGCGCAATTTGAGGTGTCGGCAGGGCGGCAATGTCGCGATCGGCGAAGTGTATGGTGCCCGATGATGCACGCCACAAGCCCATGATGGTCCGCAGCGTGGTGGTCTTGCCAGCGCCATTGCGACCCAGCAGCATGGTGAGCTTGCTGCGCGCCACGGTGAGGTCGACGCCGTGCAGGATGTGATACGCACCAATGTGCGTTTGAACGCCAGTCAGTGTGAGCAATGTCTCGCTCATGTTGACGTGCCCACCCCGACCCCCACGCCGGCTCGTACTGCTGCGGGGCTGATCCCGAGATAGGCTTCTTGTACCAGCGGTGAGGCGATGACTGCGGCGGGTTCGCCATCGGCGACCAGTGTTCCGTTGTGCAACACAATGATGCGGTCAGCGAGCTCCCTCACCACATCCATTTTGTGTTCGACCAACAGGATGGTCTTGTTCTTGTCTTGTCGTAGTTTACGAATCAAATCAAGGACCTTTGGAACCTCGTCTGCGCTCATACCAGCGGTGGGTTCATCGAACATGAATACACTAGCGTCGAGCGCCATTAGCATCGCCACTTCAAGTTTGCGCTGGTCGCCGTGCGAGAGTGCGGCAACGTCGATGTCGGCGCGATCGTTCATGGAAACGGATTCAAGGATTTCATGTGCACGGTCGCTAAGTGCCTGATGGTCGCTCCAGATGCTCCACAGATTGAACCCGCGCTGATGCTTGCCGTCGCGACTGGCCTGTACCGCAAGGCGCACGTTTTCCAGAACGGTAAGATTAGGAAACAGGTTCGTTAGTTGGAATGCCCGACCTAGCCCGGCGCGCGTACGTGCGGATGCGGGCAGGCTGGTCAGCTCAACGCCATCTAGCGCCACACTGCCGCTGCTGGCGTTCAATTGTCCTGAAATGAGATTGAAGTAGGTGGTCTTGCCTGCGCCGTTGGGGCCGACGATTGCCGTGAGGGTGCCGGGCTCGAACCGACAGCTCACCGCGTTGACCGCCACATGGCCGCCGAAGCGAATGGTCAGATCGGTGGTGGTCAGGAGTGCCATCGTGATGCGACTATTTGCCTGCCGGGGACGCGGCGGCTTTCACGATGGGTGGCGCGCCGCTGCCAAGTCGGTCGAGCATGGCGACGATGGCTTTCATCTGCGGTGCCGACTTCTTCGCGTAGTTGGCGTCGTCATATCCCCACCAGTCCCAACAACTATTCGTCGCGCCCTTGCCCGTTTGCGGATACAACACGACAATATTGTTGGTATCCGCCCAGCGGTTGTAGCCGGCGTTGCGGACAAACTCTTGGCCGACGTCGGTGACGTTCTGCTTGCAGCCGTGCAGCGCAACGTGGACGCGACAGCTTGTTCCAGCCTGACAGCCCTTCGGCACATAAACCCAGCCGGTCGATCCCATGCCGTTGGTTGGCGATTGATCGAATTCACTCAGCACCCCGTCGAGCGTGCCGGTCTTGCGCGGGTTGAGCTGGCCGTACAGATGTCCGAGAAGTGCGCCGGCCAAATCAAAGCTGCAGTTGGTGATGAAGGGCATCTCCTTACTCATGCAGGCGTTGCCGTAGTCATCGGTCATGAAGCCATGCTCACCCTTGACATCCTTGCGCAGCGCGATATTGGCCGCTGGGAGGTAGTTCAGGTAGTACGCCTGCAAGGCCGTCGTGGTGGCTTCTTTCACAACCGAGTCGTTGGCCGCCGCGAATAGATACACCTTTGATCCGGCGAGATTGGTGGTGGCGTCGATGGCACCGTCCTTGGCCCACTGGTTGGTCAGCGCAGCCAGGTTGGCCACCGGAATGTCGGTCTTGCCGAGGCAGCGCACCAGCGCGTTGATGAGCGAGCCTTCGGCGCAATTGAATGGTCCGCCCGAAATCACCGCGGCACCCTTGGCAAATCTGGACGAGTAGGCGACGTGCAGTTGCCCCGCCATGTAGCCGCCGGACGAAATGCCCGAAACCGTCGTCTGCGATTTGTCGATATTGAGTTGTGGCAGCGGGGCGGCACCAACGCTGGTGGCAACTATCATGCTGCCCGCTAGGATCGTGCTACCGACTATGTTGCGAAATTGAGCGTTTGACATCTGAGGTTCCTGTGTTCTTGAGGCCGTGATGGGTTTACTGGTGAGGCTAGCGCTTGTTTCTGATCGGAATATTCATGTCGGCCGCCGTGATCTCGCGTACCAGTTCGGGTACGGCCCAGGCGAGTGCCGGATCGTTACGGATTTTGAAGTGATACATGCTTTGCATTGCCTGATGATCCTCTTTACGAAAGATCATTGTGCCTTTCGGTGTTTCGAAGCTCATCCCCTGCATGGTACTAATCAATTTTTCGGTGGAGGTGTCACCATTGGTCTTGTTCAGCGCCGTGACGACGGCCATGGCGGCGGCGAAGCCGCCCGCGGTGAAGAAATCAGGTGGCGAGTTGTATTTCGCCAGATGGCGCTTCACCAGTTCGTCGTTCACCGCATTCTTCGGGTTGCCGTAATAATAGTAAGTCGCGCCTTCCATATCGACGAAATTCTTATATAGCGCCATCGCCGGCAGGATGTTGCCACCTGTCGCGATCTCGATACCGTAGCGTGCCAGATTCAGGTCGGCAATTTTGAACGGGTTGCCACCGGCCCACGCGACAAAAATAATCTTTCGTCCGGGTCTATCCCTGAGGCTGTCGATCAGCCGTTGCGCGCCCGCCGTGAAGTCGGTGGTGCCTACAGGCAAATATTCTTCGTGCACGAGTGTTGCAGAGGTCAGCGCCGCCCGGAACGCCTTGATGCCGTCGCGGCCGAACGCGTTGTCCTGCGCGAGCGTCGCGATGTTTGTGCCCGGTTTGTCGTTCACTAACGCGTTCGATATCGCATCCTGCGAGCTGTTGCGGCCGGTGCGAAAGATGTATCTATTCCACTTGTCGCCGGTGATCGAGTCAGCGACGGCTGGTTCAACAATGAGGATCTTGCGATAGTCTTCCGCGACTGGAAGCATGGCGAGGGTTACCCCCGAGCCCGCCGCACCGATGGCGAGATCCACCTTGTCATCGGCGTAGGCGGCAGCCAGCTGCGCTTTGCCGACGTCGGGTTTGCCTTTGCTATCGCGCTCAAGCACCCGAATTTTCTTGCCGGCGATGGTCATGTTGCCTGCCGTCGCGTAGTCAAGGCCCATCTGAAAGCCGGCCTGGGTCTGCTTCACGTAGGCCTCGAGCGGGCCAGTCTTGTCAAAGACAAAGCCGATACGAATCTCTGGCGCATTCGTCGCCGCCGTAGGCTGGCATCCTGCCAACAGCCAAAGCACGATTACCGCTAGGGAACCTCTGATTAAGTCCATTTCGTCGTCATACGTTGTTGCTCGCATAAAAATATCTCCTTTCATATCAAACATATGCGGCGTCAATATTTTTATGCTCGCGCCTAGTCTGACTTAGAACTGAACTTAATCAGAGGTTCCCTGGTTTGCGCATGACGCCATTTCCGTTTTGATTTCCGATTGCGAGCCGCTGACGC
>JAYVUH010000374.1:0-5519 GCA_043788115.1 Burkholderiales bacterium | reverse complement strand
GGGTGCGCGTCGAATTTTCAAAGAACAAATTGAAAACCGACTTGCCACGCAGGAGTGGCACCTTCTTCACATCGCGATCGCCGACCGACACGAACTGGTCGGCCGTATCAAGAATATTCTCGATAATCGATTTCGGCAGCCCCTCCGTGGTCAGCAGGTGTCGGAGTTTTTTGTCCGGCGTCAGTTGGGGGTTAGTGGTCAGCATCGGTTCATACCTTACCTGTCAGCCTTCACGAATTTCAAATCGAAGCGTGCCGCCGGCCTGCGAGAGCTCCAGGCTCTGTGCGCCTTCCAGCGGCATTGTCATCGCCACATAGTCGGCCTGAACCGGTAGCTGCCTGCCACCGCGATCGACCAGCACCGCGAGTTTCACACTCGCCGGCCGGCCGAAATCGAACAGCTCATTGACCGCCGCTCGGACAGTCCGGCCTGACTGCAACACATCATCGACCAGCAACACATGGCGGCCATCTATATCAAAACCGATATCAGTCGCCAGCTTCTGCGGATGCAGGCCGCGACTGGCAAAGTCGTCGCGGTGCAACGTTACGGCAACCGTCCCAACCATGGCAGCGTTCAACTTTGCCGCGAGCCGCTCGGCCACCCATACGCCGCCGGTGTGAATGCCAATGAGGGCCGTACCAGCGTCGAGTGAGCCGATTTTCTCGGCGAGTATATTGACCAACTGTTCTGCATCAAGCTGCATGTGGCTGCACCCTTTCCGCTCCCTCGTTATCCAAAGGGGCAGTCTCTGGTTGCGTCTTCGCGTATTCGTCAAGCCAAGACTGCAGAATGACCGCCGCCGCAAACGCGTCCAGTTTGTCCTTTTGCTCGCGTCCGGTGATGCCACGCTCGACCAGCGCACGCGACGCCTCCATCGAACTCAACGTCTCGTCAACATACACCACCGGGCGCTTGAAGTTTTCTTGCAGGCGGTTGCCAAACTTCTTCGCCAGATGGGCAACTTCATGCGGCTGGCCATCAGCGTGGTGCGGCTGTCCGACCACGAACAGCGTCGGCCCCCATTCGCCGACGAACTTGCCGACGGCGGCAAGACGATCCACATTTGACTCCGCGTGCACCGTTGTCAACGGCGTAGCGACACCGATGCTGACATTGCCGATTGCAACGCCGATGCGTTTCTCGCCGAAGTCAAAGGCCATCACGGTGGAGTGGGCGGGAAGGGGTGCGGGCAGGGGGGGCGAGAGTTTGCTCATCATGCGTGTCCAACACTGCCGGACAACATCGCCGGATGCACGCCGAGCTTGTGCAGAGCCGCAGCCAGCTTCTCGTCATCAGGCAAATCGAAAATAAGCCGCGAATCGGCCTCGACCGTCAGCCAACCATTGCGCTTAATTTCATCTTCAAGCTGGCCTGGTGACCAACCCGCATAACCCAACGTGACCAATACCCGATCTGGCCCCTCGCCTTTGGCGATTGCTTCAAGAATGTCTTTAGACGTTGTCATGCCGATATCGTCACCGACCTTTAGCGTCGAATTCCAGTCCCCCAGCGGCTGATGCAACACAAAGCCGCACTCGACCTTCACTGGGCCGCCAAAGCGCACAGGATCAAAGCGAAACGCCTCATTTTCAAGTTCGATATTGACCTGCTCGAACAGATGGCCGACCGTGATATCGATTGGCTTGTTGATCACCAGCCCAATCGCGCCCTTTTCCGAGTGCTCACAGATGTAGGTGAGTGTTTTGGAAAAATGCGGGTCAGCCATGCCCGGCATGGCGATCAGAAAATGGTTGGTGAGATTGATGGAATACATCAAAATCAAATTTTACGTGAAACCCCCGTCCATGACCAGCACTATTGACCATATCCTGCATCTCAATTCCCTATGAAAAACATTCTGTTCTGGTTCCGCCGCGATCTTCGGCTGCACGACAACGCCGGCCTCTATCACGCGTTGGAAAACGGCCGAGTGGTGCACTGCGTATTTGTGTTCGACCGCGACATCCTCGACGCGCTGCCGTCAAAAACTGATCGGCGTGTGGAATTCATCTGGGAATCCGTTCAAGAGCTTGGTCAATTACTCCGGCAGCACGGGGGCGAATTGACCGTCGTATATGGCCGCGCGCGCGATGAAATTCCACGCTTGGCCAGCACCCTCGCGGTCGATGCGGTATTCACCAACGAGGACTATGAACCGGACGCGATCGCCCGCGACCGGCATGTGGCCGCCAGCCTCAAGCAAGCCGGCATTGTTTTCCAAATGTTCAAAGACACCGTGGTCTTTGAAAAAGATGAGGTGCTGACGCTAGCCGGCAAACCGTTCAGCGTATTCACCCCTTACAAGAATGCTTGGTTGAAGAAAGTCACCGACGACCATCTGCGGGCCTATCCCGTAGAAGCGTGTCTGTCGCGTTTGGCGCCACCCACCAACCTATCGGGCTCTGCTGCAATGCCGTCCCTACACGACATGGGCTTCGGCGCAACCAACATCAAGTCGTTGGTCTCGTGCGGCGTATCCGGTGCCGCAAAATTGCGCGATGATTTTGCTAGTCGCATGGCGGATTACAAAGACACGCGCGACTTCCCCTCGGTAAGGGGCGTGTCTTATCTGAGTGTTCATAATCGCTTCGGCACAATTTCGATACGTGAGTTGGCGCGCGCCGCATATGCTGAAACGAAAAAGCGCAAAAACATCGGCGCGGAAACCTGGCTCGCCGAGCTGATCTGGCGCGACTTCTACTTTCAGATTTTGTGGCATACACCCCACGCCGCGACACGCGCTTACAAGACTGATTACGACGCCGTGCGATGGGAGAACAATGAAGCGCTGTTTGCCGCCTGGTGCGAGGCGCGCACCGGCTATCCGATCATCGATGCGGCAATGCGGCAGATCAACGAAACCGGCTATATGCACAACCGGCTGCGTATGATTGTGGCGAGCTTCCTGACCAAAGACCTACTCGTCGATTGGCGCTGGGGTGAAAAATACTTCGCCGATCACCTCAACGATTTCGACCTTTCCGCTAACAACGGCGGCTGGCAGTGGGCCGCGTCGACCGGTTGCGACGCCCAGCCGTACTTTCGTATCTTCAATCCGATCACCCAGAGCGAGCGATTCGATCCACAGGGCAAGTTCATCCGCAAATACCTGCCCGAACTAAAGGCGATCCCTGACAAGTACATCCACGCGCCGTGGACCTTGCCGCCAGTTGACGCATCCGCGTTGGGATTCAGCATCGGGCGCGACTACCCCGCGCCAATTGTCGATCACGCGACTCAACGAGACAAAGCGTTGGCGATGTACAAAGCGATTCGATGAGCGCACAGAAAGGTCTCCGCTGTATTTCAGCATTTTGCTGAAATTTGTGATGTTAAATCTGGGTGAAGTCGCAGCGTGACACCTCCCCCTTCAGCGAAGGGGGACCGAGGGGGATTGCTAGCGTTTGCGGGTCGACCACGACCGAAAATCCCTCTCATTCCATTTCCAAACCATTAATCATTTATTAACGGCGTAGCCCGTCATGGAGCGTAGCGCAATGCGGGACGGTGCTTGTGTGGTGACCGCCCTGCGCGTCGCTTCACTACGCCGCGCTTCTTGCAGGCTACTGGTGTTGAATTTGAATCATTAATGGTCCAATGAATTAGAAATTGAATCAATCCCCCTTTCATAAAGGGGGAAGTGCATCGCCACGCCATTCCTTGTAGCATCAAGCAACATCCAACTAACCGAGGCAGTCATGGCATCCACATCCGGCAGCGAAATTCAGAACATGGCGCTGTTCTGCGACTTTGAGAACGTCGCCCTCGGTGTGCGCGACGCGAAATACGCCGAATTTGATATCCGCAAAGTGCTCGAGCGCTTACTGGTCAAAGGCGACATTGTGGTCAAGAAAGCCTATTGCGACTGGGAGCGCTACAAGGATTTCAAACGCGGCATGCACGAGGCCGCCTTTGAGTTGATTGAAATTCCACACGTCCGACAATCCGGAAAGAATTCGGCGGACATCCGCATGGTGGTCGATGCGCTCGACCTTTGCTACACCAAGGCGCACGTTGACGCGTTTGTCATCATCAGCGGCGATTCGGACTTTTCGCCACTGGTATCCAAGCTGCGCGAGAACAACAAGATCGTCATCGGCGTCGGCGTACGCAGTTCGACGTCGGATTTGCTGGTGGGCAACTGCGACGAGTTCATCTTCTACGATGACTTAGTGAAAGCCGAAGAGGCGCGCAAGAAGGCGACTGCCAAGAAAATCGGCGAAGCAAACGCCAAGAAGCAGCAGGCGAAAAAGTCTAACGACAAGAAGGTCGTGGCTGAAGAGACGTCTACGCAGGATTCGACCGACGATGCGCGCCGACTTGAAGCCATTGAGTTGGTGGTCGATACGGTCGAGGCCTTAATGGGCGAGAAAAATCTTGACGCCGTACATGCCTCAAACGTGAAACTCGCGCTCAAGCGCCGCCGTCCCGACTTTGTTGAATCCGCCTACGGCTACAAGGCCTTCGGCAAGATTTTGGAAGACGCTGAGAAGCGCGGGCTGCTGGAAATTCACCGACAGGGGCAAGCGGTGACGGTTTGTTTGCCGCGTGGTAATACTTGAAACTCTAATATCCACGGGCATTTTCAAGCTTTTTCGGCCGAGAACACCCGCCGATATTGAACTTTTATGCTTTCGTGTTGAACAAACGCGGCGCGATCAACACAGCAGCGGCCGTTGCCAGCAACTGCACCAAGATGAACAACGGCACATCAGCAGGACGAATGCCGGCGAACGATTCGGTCACGCTGCGCGCCAGCGTTACCGCCGGATTAGCGAATGAAGTTGATGCGGTGAACCAGTACGCAGCGGTGATGTAAGCGCCAACAGCATACGGAATCGCTTCGCGGCGGTGCTTGGCGACGCTGTAGATGACCAGCAGTAATCCGAAGGCCGCGACAAACTCGGAAAATGCCTGCGCGCCGCCGCTGCGAACCTTGGTGGAAACCTGCAGAATTTCGACCGCGAACATCGCGTGCGCTGACCACACACCAGCGAATGCGCCGGTGATTTGCGCCACAAGATAGGCAGGCACCTCGCGCCACGGCAACGCGCCGGTGGCGGCGTCCATGAGTGTGACAATCGGATTGAAGTGCGACGAGACAGGCCCGAAGGTGAGAATTAGCGCAATCAAACCCGCGCCGGTGGCGATCGTGTTGGCAAGCAATGCGATCGCGACGTTGCCGCCTGCCAGGCGCTCCGCCATGATGCCTGAGCCGACCACAATGGCGAGCAGGAAGGCTGTGCCCAACGCCTCGCTGGCGAGGCGCTGTTTCAATGGGGCTTGCATTAGGGAGGGTCTGATTAAGTTGCTTTGGTTCAGTTTGTGGTGAGATTGGGGCAGCTGCTAGGCATGCGACGAAGGTGCGTTGCCGGGCTACCGCACGAGAAGCAAAACGACGCAGATGCCCCGATGTCGCCGCAAGGTGAATTGAATGAACTTAATCAGACCCTCCCTAGTTACGCAGCAGTCGTCGCGACGGCGGCTTCGCGGTGAATGCGTTTGAGTTCGTTACT
>JAYVUH010000373.1:0-2006 GCA_043788115.1 Burkholderiales bacterium | reverse complement strand
CCGTGCGTTGCCGATGTGGTAGTAGTCGTACACCGTGGGTCCGCAAGAATAGAGACGCACCTTGCCAGGTTCGATGGTTTGGAATACTTCTTTTTGGCGCGTCAGCGTGTTGTATAGAGTTTGCATGGCGATTCACGAGCGATAAAAGCGAGGGGGTGCATTGGACATCTGCAAGCGGGTGTGGAAGAGCGAGGGCTTGCAGCGATTCGCGGCGGACGTTGGACGCGCCGCAAGCACGGTCTGAGCAGATCGGTTAAGCCGACCGCGGATGAGGTCGAACGACGGTGGCCGGCCAACATCGCGCCGATATCGATGCTTCAATCCGTGGAAAACCCAAAAACGAGCTATGCATCATAGTTGGCACTGTTGGTGGCATTCTTGCTAGAATACGGGTTACATTTTTTAATAAATTACTCTTTTAATTCAATGAATTATAACACTTCCCTTGTGACCTTCCAGCATGCCAAGCGCGTTTTAGGTCGCGCCATGATTGACCGGACACGTTTGTTCGCGTCGGCCTTCCTCGGTTTGGCACTCCTGCAATTCGCGGCCGTCGGTGCAACGGCCGCCCCTGCGGATGATTTCAAGGAGGCCTCTAAACTGTATCAGCAGGGCAAGCTCGATCAAGCCATGAGCAAAGTAAATGCTGGATTACAAACGCAGCCCAAGGACGCGCAGGGACGCTTCCTCAGGGGGTTGATCTTAACGGAGCAGAAGAAAACTCCGGAAGCCATCCAGACCTTCACGGGTTTGACGGAAGATTTTCCAGAGCTACCAGAACCATACAACAACTTGGCTGTTCTTTATGCGGGCCAAGGTAACTACGACAAAGCCAAGGCGGCGCTTGAACTCGCGATTCACACGCACCCGGCGTACGCCACTGCGCACGAAAATCTCGGTGACATCTATGCCCAACTCGCCCGGCGCGCCTACGACAAAGCGTTGCAACTCGACAAGTCCAACGTAACCGCACAGACAAAACTTGCGATGGTGAAAGAAATGTTCACCGCGCCTAAGCCGATCATGACGGCCACAGCAGCGACGGTCACAACGGCGGCGGTCACAACGGCGGCGTCGACATCGCCTGCCAAGCCAGACCCGACCAAGCCGGCCGTTTCGACCAGCCCGCCTTCGCCGTCGGCCATCGGTGCAGCGACTCCGCCTGCGGCAAGTGCCGCTACAGAAGTTGGCGTGAAGAGCGCGGTGTCCGCTTGGGCAGCCGCTTGGTCTAGAAAGGACGTCGGTGGCTACCTAGGCTTCTACGCAGCAACATTTGAGACACCGGATGGCCTCGCGCGCGGCGCGTGGGAGGCACAGCGCAGAGAGCGTATCGATCGGCCTAAGTCCATCAAGGTCGACCTGACCTTCCGCAGTGTCAAAATCAACGGCAACGAGGCGACAGTCGTTTTTCGCCAGGCCTACCGCTCCGATACCGCGAACAGCACCAATACCAAGACGCTGAAAATGGTCAGGGCGGGCGATAAATGGTTCATTCAATCCGAGCGCTCTGGCGGATGAGCCGGGTGACACGGTCGCTATCTGCCGCGACATTCCCTGCCCCACTCGCAAACTGCCGCCGCGTCGCGGTGGCGCTCTTGCTGACGTCGTCGACGCACATCGCACTTGCACAAAGCGCCCCTGCGGCAGCAACAGGCTTGGCCGCGTCAGCAGCATTTAGCAACGAAGTCGAGGGCGCGTTGGTTCGAGCGCTCGAGACGCTGAAGGACGGCGGCATCAAACCCGCCCTCAAAGAACTCGATGCCGCGCTCGCCAAAAATCCAAACTTCCGCCTCGGGCACTTGATGCGCGGCGATCTATTGATGGCTAAGTCCGGCGCAGCTCTGGCGCTGAATGACGCACCACCGTCCAACGATCGAACTTCGCGACCCGAAACGATCGCCAGTATTGCCAATCTGCGCCACGAAGCACAGGTGCGGCTGAATCGCTACTTCGATGCACCGTCGGCTGACGCACTGCCCACTTCGGTCCTGCAAATGGCACCGGGC